>JAFUEG010000194.1 GCA_017464045.1 Lachnospiraceae bacterium | reverse complement strand
GACAGATAATTACCGGAGCCATGACCGCAAAAAAATCCCAACGCCTGAATAATGGCCATAACAGGAAATACAAGACCGACCGCTGCTGTCGCCTGAGTGGAAATCTTACCCACAAAAAATGTATCAGCGGTATTATATATGCCTGTTACAAGCATACTTATTATAGTCGGTATGGCAAGCGTTGTGATAAGCTTCGGTATCGGTGTAGTTGTCATATATTCAAATCTGTCCTGTGTTTTTTTCATAATGTCATTCCGTTTCCGATTATTTATAGTTTGATAAATTGTTTTATTTTCTTCTTTCTATACCCTTATCTTTATAATATTTATCTTTTTCTAAATACATATCGGCATCCGCAATATGTTCAAGCTCATCCACTGTAGAATTTTTATTATCCGAAACCGTAGCATAACCAACGGACAAAGTAAGCTCATCCGTATAAACTCCGTGCCAATTATCTGCCTTGTTTTTAATCTCATCACGTATTTTTTCCGGATTTTCCGTAAATAAAACAGCCATGAATTCATCGCCGCCAGTTCTGTAGACTTTACCGTTATTACCGACTGCAAGTGTGAGGCAGTTGGCAGCCCCCTTAATAAGCTCATCTCCTGCAGCATGTCCCTTTGTGTCATTTACTTTTTTTAATCCGTTTACATCCACTGAAAACATAACAAAATCATCTGCCAAAGGACCTTGCCTGAATTTCTCCAAATCCTCTTCATAGCACCTTCTGTTGAACAATCTCGTCATTTCATCAGTCAGTGATATTCTGATAAGATGTTCCTCACGCCTTTTTTCTTCGTCAACATTTCTTGTCGTATAAATCACTCTGTTGGGTATACCGTCAATTGTCGAATCAACCGTTATATATTGAGCTCTAAACCATCCGTCAACAGCATCAATAAAATCCGCACTTATTATCTTCTTTTGAGACAAACGGGCTCGTACTGTTTTAATATTCGTAAACTTCTTAAAATCTTCCAACTGATCCGGCATAACATGCTCACTTAAAGACTGATTCATAATTGTTTGCGATTGAGCTTCCATATCAATGCCCTGTTTTTTCTGATCTGAATTTCTAAGTGACATTTCGGTATTGTCAACAAAATCAACAAGATTAACATTATCATAAATTTCTGACATAGAATCTAAAATGTCCATTTTTTCTTTCATTGCCGCTTCATGCTTTTTAATCGTATCATACTGACTGAAAAGACCTTTTAAATAATCAGATGTAAGTCTGACTATCACGAATGTTGCAGCTATCAAAATAAAAGTTTCTATGGTAAATCCGCCGATTATATCTTTGAAATAATCCAGTGGTTCTTCATAATACGAACTCATCGAAGCATAATATGGTGCTGTTATCCAGACTGAAGCAAACATCAAAACATAATTTAAGGTTACCGAATAAATATATATAACTTTATTGGCAAACAAAAGGCTTAATACAGGAACCAGAAACCATGTAAGATAAATATTAACATGCGAATAATTCATATATACCAATAAGGCATCAAGAGCAGTAAGGGCAAACATACCCGTTAAAATCGATTTTGGATTTTTTCTTAACATAATAAAATGAATCAGTGCCAAAGCAAAAACAAACACAGAAATATTAAAGCAGGTTCCGTAACTGATATTTTTATAAAACCCGATTTTTATTCCAAAAGCAATTGCAGGCCCCGTTATAATAAAGAACCATAATGCTATATTCAGATATTTATTGACTTTTTTTGTATTTTGAATTAAAAAATCATCATATTCTTTAGAATTCGACTCTTCCATTTTACATATCTACCTTTCAAAAAATGTTATATAATCCTGTTCGCTAAACCAAATAAAATTATACCATAATTTGATATTTTTACCATAAAAAAATCAATGGCTTACGCCCTCGTTTTTTTATAATGCGGATAACAGGAGTAAATCCAACAGTGCAGTAAAAATGCCGTCTTGCAAAGGCTTTACCCCACATTGTACCTCATTAATAATATTCATAATAAAACCTTATCAGCGAGCTTGCCGATAAGGTTGATATCATTTATTGCTTACTTTCTTTTCATCATAAATCTACTGATAATCTCCAATAAAAATTCAAGATTATCATCTGACAGATTATCAAGTTGTTTTATCACTCTTTCTTGTAATATTGACATGAAATCACATCCTTCAAAATTATCTTATAATTATATTACCACACTGCTATCATTATTATCAATATTTTTTGATTTTCTAATTACAATTATTTTGATATTACCTTTCTAAAGAATATTCAAGTCTTTCATAGCCTTTACCTTATTATCTACCATAACATGCGTATATAGATTTAATGTTATAGAGATATCTTTGTGACCGAGTATATCAGAAAGTATTTTATAATCCTGTGGGCGTTGCTCAATAAATCTTGTTGCAAATGTATTTCTAAATGCATGGCATGTAAAGTATTCTATACCGGCATCCTTACATATCCTTTTAATTTCTCAGTTCACTGTATACTCTCTTAATATATCACCCTCTGATGATTTAAACAAAAGACCGTTCCAATCTAATCCAAAGAAATCTCTATTTTAAGACTTTTGATTTTTAACAGCAATAATAATTTCATTTGTTAGAGGTATATCACGTAAGCTTTTTACTGTCTTTGCAGCATCACCAACTATGTATTTTCCGTCTTCCGTCCTTGTTATACTTCTCCTTATATTGATAAATCCCTCTTTTAAATCTATATCAGTAAGATATAAAGCCCCCAATTCACCTATTCTTACCCCTGTTAGTATCATAAATTAAAAACAATTTATATAAAAGCTGTTTCGCTCTTTTGCTATTTCAAAGAACCTTTTGGTTTCATCAGTCGTTAATGCTCTGTGTCTATTTTCGTTGATTGCTTCATCTTTTCTCTTTAATCGCTTCAATGCTTTGCAAGGGTTTTTAATAATTGTATCATCTCTTACAGCACATTCAAATACATGATTAAGATGTGCAAAGCAAATATTTAAGTTTTGTGGTGTCTTGCCTGCATTAAGTAACGACACCCTTGCATATTCGATATTACGCCTTGTAATATCACGTATACGCATTTTCCCTAACTCTGTACCATTTTCCATTATAACACCAGCAATAACCTTATATTGTCCTTTTTGCGACCTTATTGTACTTTCACTTAACTCATTTATTCTAACTTCCGTAAATTAATTACCTCAATATCCTCTTTTGTCAGATACATCGAATTTGCCTCATGTGCAATCTGATTAATATTATTTCCAATGCGAAGTATCTCGATCAACAATTTCCTAATATCTTCTTTTAGTAAAAGATATGCTTTTACCTCGCTGTCAGACATAATAAGTTGCCTTATATATTCCGACTCTGATAATTATAATTCTTTACATTTTTTACTCAATACATTTGCAGCATTTTCATCAAATCGAAATTTTTTTTGAATCTTCTTATTCAAAAAATCCCCTTTCTTATTCAAAAAACAAAAAAGCCATACAATTTAATTCGTACAGCTTTTCACTCTTTAACTGACTATAGCTTAACACATAATTGCCATGTACTCAATTATACATAATTGTAAGAATTTGCATTTTTATATATTTTTTTCTTACACACAACTCACAATATAGCAAGACACGCATTTTGTATATACAAAACACATCTTGTTATGGGACACCCCTAAAACCCCGATTTATAACCCTCTTTCAAAAACTGTCCCGGACAAAAAACAGGTATCCCGGATAAAAATAAAGGGTGTCCCGATGATTTTTTCATTCAAAACACCATTTTTAACATTTATTAACTCAATATTTCTGTATACAGATTAGCACACGTACCACCACTTTACAATTAATATATATTCATAACTATTAACATATATTTATCCGTTAATTATTTTTTTTGAGACAAATCAAAAAAATGTCCTAAACAAAAAAATCGAGCCAAACAATCATTTTGATTATTTGACTCGTAAATTATTAATATTAAATTATGACTATTTTATCTTCTTTCTTTTAAGTGTAAGATAAAGTGCAGCTAAGCATGAATCTATCATAAGCATAACGATTATACCTATGTTAATCTTATCTCCTGTTGTCGGAGCTTTAGGTGTATCTTTCTTTGGTGTATCTGCCTTTGGAACTTCGGTTGTTGGTGTATCAACCTTAGTTGTCGGTGTTTCTGTTATTGTTTCTTCCTTCTTTGTGTCGGTATATTCTAATGCATAAATAGAAAATTTATCTGTTTCAAATGATAATGTTCCATCTGCATTAAGAGTTGTAGGAAGTACAGTGACACTTCAGTCATGAAGTCTTAATACCTTATACGTTCTTGTATATCCATCAGCTACAGCAGGGAAACTCTTTGGTACTCCTATAGTAAGCTTAAGTGGTGTAGTGAGTTCATGTATGGAAGTTGCTCCCTGAGACTGTCCACTTATGGATATTTCCTTGAATACGGATATATCAAAGTATTCTATATTGTCTGCATTTGTTGTGGATGCCTTAATCTTTTCCTTATCTGAAGGACTAATTGCATCACTTATATCCTTTATCTCAAGATATACATCTACATTAACGTCTTCACCATTATTAATAGCTTCATCTATAGTTGTCTTTTCTTCATTTGAAAGAGTTGACTCTGCAAATTCATCTGTAAGGTTTGCAGCTTTTACTTCCGGTGACTTTTCGTCCTTTTTAACATCTGTTGAAACAGCCTTTTCACCGTCATCTTTTTTAATTTCAGTTTGAGTATATGTTGCCTTATAGGTTTTATTTCCCATAACATCAGTTACTTCTGAATCCCATCCGGCAAATGTATAAGTGTACTCTGATGTCGCATCCTTTGTTGGATCGTTCGGTTTTACAATATCATTTGCAGATGTTCCATAGTCATATTCTGCACTTGATATCTCTGTTCCATCTTCATCAACAAACTTAATTGTATATTTATTTACAGTATTATTATATGTTGCAATATAAACCACATTATCAACTACCGGAACAACCACAGGTGTCCAACTTAAAAATGTATAAGTATACTGTTCATCAGCCGGCTTTGTTGGTGTGGTTCCCGTATATTCCGGTGTAACGCCAAAATCTACAGTTCCTTCCTGTAAAACAGTATTATCATAATTTAACCACCTAACCGTATATTTATTTTTTGCATTAGTATATGTTGCCTTATAGGTTACATCACCTGTTGCAGCATCTATAGCAGGTGTCCATCCGACAAATGTATAAGTGTACTGAGCATCGGCAGGCTTTGTTGGTGTTTCACCTGTATATTTCGGTGTCGCTCCATAGTTTACAGTATCCGTATCCAAAACAGTATCATCATAATTAGTCCATGTTACTGTAAATGTTTTGATTTTCCATCCTGCAAAAATAGTTGTTGGTTCTGTTACGGTATCGGTATCAAAATTCCATTTATTTGTACAGGCAGACTCTTTATACCATCCAGTAAAATCATAGTCTGTCGAAGATAAATCAGCAGGCTTTGTTGCCTTGCCATCTTCTTCAACATTTTGCGATGCCGGAGCTGTTCCATGTCCGTTTGCATCAAATTTCACCTCATAGCTTCTCTTTGCTACAGTTAATTTATAGCTTGCTGTTTTAGTTGCATAAGTATAATTATCACCGTCTGTTACCGTAGCAGTGATATTTGCTTCACCATAGCTTTGGATTGTTACTTCTCCGGTTGTAGCATTTACGGTTGCAACATCCGTATTATCTGATGCATAGGCAACCGTTCCATCACCTGAGTTTGTGAGAGCATTTGTAAATGCTGCGTCTCCGTTTGTCTTTGAAACGCTTGTAGTTGCATAGCTTATTGTACCGGCTTTCTTATTAACTGTAACATTACAGCTTGCTGATTTTTCTGCATCTGCATTACTTGTTACTGTTACAGTATCATTACCGGCCGTAACACCCTTGGCATATACGATAAGGGTTGATGTAGCGTCTGTTCCGACAGGAATTGTGCAGGCTTCATCTGTATAAAGTGTAACTTTTCCACTTCCTGTACTCCATTTAACAGTCTTGTCTGCGAGTTCGATAGCAGCCGTCAGAGCAACAGCATCACCATCCATGGTAAGGGTGGTAGCAGATGGACTGAGGGTAACCTCACGGTATGTTACGAATTTGTACGGATTGCTTTGAGTCCCATCACCTTCGCTACACTTAATCCCTGAAGGAGCAACTGTATTT
>JAFUEG010000193.1 GCA_017464045.1 Lachnospiraceae bacterium | reverse complement strand
TGATCCATCAAAGCCTGTTCAATATCAGATTCCTTCACTGTGTCTTTTGCATCAAGTCCAAGAAATTCAAATGTAAATGGCTCTTTTATGTTAAGCATAGCATTCTGCTTGGAATTTATAGCCTGTGCCAATAATTTTTCCGGATTTTTGCTGATTCCGGCACGCACAAACAGATTTGTTGTAATCTGCCTCCGCAACTCTTTGACACTCCAATTGCCTCTTATGCATTCGAATTCGTAAAAAAATCTCTCCAAGGGATCTTCAATGGGTACAATCTCCATGATATGTGAAAACGAAAGTCTGCTGACCAGCGTGTCCGGCTCTGTTTCAAATTTTTTCGATAATATCGAAAATTTTTCAGGATGCAAGGTTTCTTCAGAAAAATCCGGTAAAATTGGCAATTCAAACACATTTTTAATACTTTTTAATTTTTTCGACGCTGTCGAAAAAATTTGAGGATAGCGCAAATAAAATGCTCTGCATTTATAAAATAACATTTTATTCATTCCTTTTATTTTTAAACTTTCCTCTAATTTTTGCAGAAGATGTGTTCCATATTCGGCTCTATCCCGTCCGTTTTGTTCGAATTCAACTATATAATATCCAATTGACCAGTTTCTCACAGTTAGCAACTGATTAATGGCATTTTTTGCATAGGAGCTTGTAATGTTATGCACATGTTCAACCTGTCCAACCAAGTTTTTAAACGAAAGTTCTTCTGGCATACCTTATTCCCCTTTCATATATCAAGTAAATTTTCAGAAATCTACAATTTTATAATATCACAAATCCTTTCTTTTTTCATCTTATAATTTCAATTAAAAAGCATGAATGCTTACTCTCGATTCTTCTTGCAACCTCTAATATATGCCTTTACTCCGCAATATATCAGATGCACCACCACATTAAGCAGAATCAGATTTACCGGAAGAAAACTTCTACTGGCAAGTAACAGACGACAGTTTTTACTTAAATATTGACGCTGGAGCAGGAGAGTATAGTATAGGTCACCTTCCCGACTAGCTTGTTAAGTACATCATAGATTATTATTTTTTATTATCAATTATTTTTAAGTTGAGTAACTGCAATAAGTAGTGTTATAATATCAATCGCAAGCAAAAAATGAAAGGCAAAGAAAATGGAAGCTAATTCAGTAGTTGAAGAATATGATGTGGTGGTTGTAGGTGCAGGTCACGCAGGTTGTGAGGCTGCGCTTGCTTCGGCGCGCATGGGTATGAATACAATTTTATTTACGATAAGCATGGATAGTGTGGCGATGATGCCATGTAACCCAAATATCGGCGGAAGCTCCAAGGGACATCTGGTTCGAGAGCTGGATGCACTCGGTGGCGAGATGGGCAAAAATATCGATAAAACATACATACAGTCAAAGATGTTAAATGTATCGAAGGGACCTGCGGTTCATTCTCTAAGGGCACAGGCAGATAAGGTTGAGTACACCAAGCAGATGAGACTTACACTTCAGAATCAGGAAAACCTTACCCTAAGACAGGCAGAGGTTTCCGAGCTTTTGTATGAGGTTGATATAAATGAAGAGGATGATTTCAAAAAGGTTATCCGCGGAGTGAGAACCTTTTCCGGTGCAGTTTACTATGCCAAGGCAGTTATCCTCTGTACCGGTACGTATCTTAAGGCGAGATGTATATACGGAGATGTGGTTAATTATACCGGACCTAACGGACTTATGGCAGCCAATCATCTGTCGGATTCCATGAAGGAAGCAGGCATATTTATAAGAAGATTTAAGACCGGTACTCCTGCAAGACTTGATAAGAAAACCATTGATTTTTCCAAGATGGTTGAACAAAAGGGTGATGAACATATAGTTCCTTTTTCCTTTACTAACAAGGAGGAGGATATAAAGCGTGATCAGATATCCTGCTGGCTTACATATACCAATGAGGAAACTCATGAGATAATTAAAGCAAATATTGACCGTTCCCCGCTTTTTTCAGGATTTATCGAGGGTACGGGACCGAGATATTGTCCTTCTATCGAGGATAAGGTAATGAAGTTTCCGGACAAAAATAAGCATCAGCTTTTTATCGAGCCGGAGGGCGAGTTTACCAATGAAATGTATATGGGAGGTATGTCTTCCTCTTTGCCGGAGGATGTTCAGTATGCCATGATTCGTACGGTTGCGGGACTTGAAAATGTTAAGATTATAAGAAATGCATATGCTATCGAGTATGATTGTATAAATGCCATTAACCTTAAGGCCAATCTTGAATTTAAAGAGATTGACGGACTATTTGCCGCAGGTCAGATAAATGGAAGTTCCGGCTATGAAGAAGCTGCTGCCCAAGGAATTATGGCAGGTATAAATGCAGCGAGAAAGCTTCAGGGTAAGGATGCTATTATTCTTGACCGTTCGCAAGGTTATATCGGAGTTTTAATCGACGACCTTGTAACCAAGGAGACTCAGGAGCCATACAGAATGATGACCTCAAGAGCAGAGTACAGACTGCTTTTAAGACAGGATAATGCGGACTTAAGACTTACGGATATCGGTCATGAAATCGGGCTTATAGATGACGAGCGTTATGCAGCATTTTGTGATAAGAGAGATAAGATAAATAGTGAGATAAAAAGACTTAATGAAGTAATGGTCGGCGGTAATAAAAAGGTACAGAGCTTTCTTGAAAAGTATGAAAGTACACCTTTAAAAACAGCTGTTTCTCTTGCTGAATTAATCAGAAGACCGGAGCTTGACTATGACAAAATTGCTGAGATAGATGAAGGAAGAGCTGATGTTGGAGAGCTTACACCTGAGATAATAGAGCAGATTAATATAGACATAAAATATGAAGGATATATCGTAAGACAAAAGCAGCAGGTTGAACAGTTTAAAAAGATGGAGAAAAGGCTTATACCGGATGATATAAACTATGATGATGTATCCAATCTTCGTAAGGAAGCAAGACAGAAACTTGCTGCCATAAGACCTGCATCTATAGGGCAAGCATCACGTATATCCGGAGTATCGCCGGCAGATATATCCGTACTGCTTATCTATATTACTGCAAAGGGATAAATTTCTGAGTTTTTGAGTTGTCTGAGGTTATATGAGTATATCGCAGGCACGCTCTCGCTACTCTCGGACGCAGCAGTACTAAACTCTTTTTCTGTAAGATATAAGTACATTTACTTCGTAATGTACTTATATCTTACAGAAAAATCGTTAAGTACCGGCGTCCTCAAAGTACCTGTTTATATACTTATATAACCGCAGACAACGCTAAAGTTTAATGAATAAAATAATATATATTTTTTATATTAGGACGATATTAATGAAAAAGTTAGAGAAATTTTTAAATAATATAGATACAGCATTAATGGATGATAATAAAATCTTGCAGTTTGAAAAGTACTATGAGATGCTTATTGAGAAAAATAAGGTTATGAATCTTACTGCGATTACGGATAGGGATGAGGTTATCCTAAAGCATTTTATTGATAGTGTGGCAATACTTAAATTTTGCAAACTTTCAAATGAAAAGATAATTGATGTTGGTACAGGTGCAGGTTTTCCGGGAATTCCGCTAAAAATTATATGTCCGGGACTTAGGGTTACCTTATATGACTCGCTTAACAAGAGAGTTGGATTTTTAAATGAGGTTATAGACGAGCTTGGTCTTTCTGATATAGAAGCTATTCACGGACGTGCCGAAGAGGGAGGTCAGGATAAGAATTTACGTGAAACTTATGATATAGTTGTTTCAAGAGCAGTTGCCAATATGGCAGTTTTATCAGAGTATTGTCTTCCTTTTGTAAAAACAGGAGGTTATTTTATACCATATAAGACTTATGAAATAGAAGATGAATTAAATGAAGGAAAAAAAGCTGTTTCTATACTTGGTGGCAGGCTTGAACGTGTTGAAAAGCTTGATATAGAAGGAAACGGAAGAAGCTTCGTATTTATAAAAAAGGAAAAACCTACTCCAAAAACATATCCGAGAAAGGCAGGTACTGCTAAAAAACAACCGCTTATATAAAATGCATATATGTATAAAGTATGTGAAAAGCAGCCGCTTATAAAAAAGTATATATGTATAAACATCGGTATAAAGCATAAAAAAACAGCCTCATTTTATGAGGCTGTTTTTTTACGATTATGGCGTTTTTCCTGACGTTTTTCCCGAAGTTCGATTTGTCTTTCTTTTATTGCTTCTACGCCTTTTTTATTTTCAGGTTTAACTGTTTTTATTACAAAAAATTTTCCTTCCTTAGTTTGTTTAAATTTTATCTTTGCTGATATATATCCGTGGTACCAACATTTGCATACACAGACATACGAGTTTGGAGTATTGGAAAACCATTTAATTTTCTTTGATGTTTTCCTGTTACATTTGTAACATCTTACATTAAGAAGATCTTTGTCCTCCATAGCATCTTTCTTACTATCATATTCCATGGAAATGTGTTCCATGTAGTTCTTATGATAGGAAATGATTTCTTCATCTTTATCCTTTGGATTATAGTATATATCAACACTGTATCTGTCCTCTAAATCTGAGGGATGAAGCTTCTTAAGAACTGTTCCTGTATAATAGGCGTCATTAAGAGCCGAGTGATAAGGTCTGTCTGATTCTATTCCAAGGGTATTAACTGCTGTTTCAAGCTTTGCTATAAGCTCATTGCCCTGCATGTCCGCATATATTTTTTGAAGATTATAAAATTTAAGCGGTGTTTCAAGCGGCTTCATGTGATAGTATTCCATGTTGTTTTGAAGATAATTTAAATCCATGGAACCCCAGGTTACAAAGGTAAAATCATTGCCGTTATTACACCATTTTAAAAATTCCCTGCAAACCATATCAAAAGGTCTTCCTTTTTTAAGAACCTTTTCATCATAATTAAGAATTTCCTTTATGTGAGGCTGAAGTCTTTTGTAAAGTCTGGGCCTTATAATACTTGAATACTGATCTATTAAATTGAATTTTTTATCGAGTCGTACTGCACCAATCTCAATTATCTCAAACGGCATACGTGATTCTTCAAGCTCACGTGAACCATAGCATTGATTCCATTCGAGATCAAATACAACGTAATCCATAGCGTACTCCAAAATTAGTCAACATTTGTTTTCATAACACGAAGGTGAGAATAATCCTTGGAATTACCTGAACCTTCATTTCTTTTTTCAAGCTCTTTACATATGTCATTTAAAATTTCTATAGCTTCTCCAGAAGATTTAGCATTTGCAGTTGCCATCTTTGCTATAAGAATAGCAAGTTTTTCATTGCTGTTTACAACCTG
>JAFUEG010000192.1 GCA_017464045.1 Lachnospiraceae bacterium | reverse complement strand
AACCTTGGATGAAGGTGAGCTTGTCTGTCTGCTTGGAGTAAGCGGAGTTGGAAAAACTACACTTTTCAATATCTTATCCGGACTTATGAAGCCGGATAACGGTGAGGTGTTTCTTAAAAAAAAACATAGTAATGATGATAAACAAAAAGATGATATAATTAAAGAAAATGATGCGGCTAAAAAGAATGAAGATACAGTATCTCTCAAAAATAGTTATTTGGATATAACAGGAGTTTCCGGTCATATAAGCTATATGCTTCAAAAGGATTTACTATTGCCGCATAAAAACGTGCTTGATAATGCGGCACTTCCTCTTGTTATATCAGGTATGAGCAAAAAGGAAGCAAGAGATAAGGCTGCATTATATTTTGAACGTTTTGGGCTTTCAGGTACAGAAAAAAAATATCCTGTCCAGCTTTCAGGTGGTATGAGACAGAGAGTGGCACTTTTAAGAACCTATCTTTGTGGAAATTCTGTAGCGTTATTAGACGAACCCTTTAGTGCTCTTGATACTTTAACAAGAGCATCCGTACATGAGTGGTACCTGAAGGTTATGGAGGAGATAAAGCTTTCGACTATATTTATCACACATGACATAGATGAGGCGATTCTTATATCGAATCGCATCTGTATATTGAAGGGACAACCTGCCGGTATCACAGATGAAATAGTGATAGATGAACCAAAGCCAAGAGGTCAGGATTATGTTCTGTCTGATAAGTTTCTGGAGTATAAAAGAAGGATTAAACTTATGTTAAATTAGTTTTTCGGTGATATACGCTTGAATGCATCAATATAAAGCGGAAAACTCATCTAATAGTTTGGCGAGATGTAATTATTTGTTTTATGCCAAACAGCATTAAAAGGTTTATTACGGTATAGCTGGTGAACATGCCCATAGCATATGCATTTAAGCCGTAAGTGGGAACCATTAAAAATATAAAACAAATTCTTATTGATATACCTATTATATTGCAAATAAGCGTAAAAAAGGATTTATCTATACCATTAAGTATGGACGTCAGATTTCCCGATGTATATATAAGCGGACAAAGCAGGCAGAGCTTTTTTAGCAGTATGCCTGCTTCTCTGCTTTTAAATGCAAATTCACACATAGGCATTCCTAGTATGTAAAAGCCTGCTGATGCAAGTATTCCAAGAAGAATACAAAACACTATACAGTTTTTTAGAGCTTTATTTATTGCGTTTACATCTTTCCTTGCATTTGCATATGATATAGCAGGTAACAGCATGGTTGAAAGAGATGTAGTAATAGTAGCCGGAAAAAGTATAAATGGTATAACGATTCCGGTTACTATGCCAAACATTTCCAACGCAATATCACTGTCATTATAGTAATAAAAAAGCATTGCCGGCATGATTATTGCTTCTAAGGTTGAAAACAAAGTAAAGATTAAATTGTTAATTGTAATAGGGATGGCATCATTTTTGAAATAATGAAACACATCCCTTTTTTCTTTTGGAGTAAGAGGTTTTTTTTCTGTTTTATTTTTTGATTTTTGATTATTTATATCATCGCTTATCGGATTTGTGAGTTTTCTATTGTTTTGGAGGTTATGTTTTATTTTTTTATAAAAAGATGTATTATTTGCTTTTGGTTTGTTTACATAATATAGTACAATTGATATAACCGTTGCAGAGACTTCACCGATAACGACCGCAATTACCGCCAGCACAGCATTTACCTTATCATCCATAACAAAAAGTGAAAGAATATATGCTGCCGATATACGTATTATCTGCTCAATCAGGTGTGAAAATCCATGATATCCCGGTTTGTCGATACCTATGAAATAAAAGTTTATACAGGATTTTATGGCTACAAAGGGCATGGCTATTGTTATTATTCGAAGAAGTGTGCCACAGTCGGTGTTTTTAAGAAGCTTATAGCTTATAAGATCACTGTTAATATATATAATCATTGCCAGAATAATACTTAAAATGGTTGATATAATTATTGATAGTTTGAATATGTAATCAGCTTTTTCTTTATTGCCTTTTCCTATATAGTATGATGTCTGTTTTGTTAGCGTTGTAGATATACCTTGAGAGCAGCAGGCAAATACAAACATGTATATTGGAAAGACTAATTGGTATTTACCGAGTTCAACCACACCAATAAGTCTTGTAAGAAATATTCTGTTATAAAAGCCGAGTATTTTTGTCAGTAGTCCGGCGATTGTAAGGATTAAAGTTCCTTTGATAATTGTTTTCTTTGACATGGGCTGAAAGGCATACAGAAGAATTTATTATATTATATTAATTTTTGTCGTTTTTATTCTTTTGATTTTATTATTATGAGGTATGGGATAGGTGAACTGGTAACAAAAGCATCAAAGAAGCAGAATTTGTTACTTGATTAAAGGGAATCTAAGCAAATAAGTAGGTAACAAAAGCAGCAAAATAACAGGATTTGTTACCTGATTAATAGAAATTCAAGTAACAAAAGAAGGAAAACAGGTAACAAAAGCTTCAAAATAACAAGATTT
>JAFUEG010000191.1 GCA_017464045.1 Lachnospiraceae bacterium | reverse complement strand
CTGTTCTGATACACTTCTGACAGGTGGTCACTCTTCTTCTCGGTGGAATCTCCTGTCCGGTAAAATATGGCTTAAGAGGTGCCATTCCTGCATTAATAAGCAATAAGCTGTTATCGTTATGTGGAATCAATGAAAAGCTTTTCATCTTAAGATGTCCCTTGCTTTCAAAGAAATCCAGATACATTGATCTTAATTCGTTAACTCCGTACTTTTTCACAATAATATCCTCCAAGCATTATTCGTTACTGCCGTTTTCGGCAGCCTCGATTTTTTCGTCTTTTCTTTTTCTTAATACCTTGCCAACCTGTATTCCTAAAAATGCACATACAATCATGGCTACAAATTTGATTAAATAACTTACTATTTCTGTTAATAAAGCACTCATATACATACCTCCATATTATCTTCTATCTGCAAGTTCCTTAATTACCTCGTTCCATGAAACTCCTCTTTCTACCATAAGAACCATGAGATGATACAAGAAATCTGCTATCTCATACTTTATTTCCTCTGGATCGGGATTTTTGGCTGCAATAATTATCTCTGCAGCTTCTTCTCCAACCTTTTTAAGTATCTTATCTATACCTTTATCAAAAAGATAATTTGTGTAAGAGCCTTCCTTTGGATTTGCTTTTCTATCTTCAATTATCGCGTACTCTTCTAAAAAAACCTTTAAAGGATTTGTATCATCATACTCTTTTTTTACCAAATCCTTAAAGAAACATGTTCTGCTTCCTGTATGACATGCAGCTCCAATCTGAGAAACCTTGGCAAGTATCGTATCATTATCACAGTCTATCGTTAGAGATTTTACAAATTGAAAATGACCGCTTGTTTCTCCTTTAGTCCAAAGCTCATTTCTACTTCGGCTAAAATATGTCATCCTACCGGTTTCAATAGTTTTGTTAAATGATTCCTCATTCATATAAGCCATCATTAAAACCTCAGAGGTTTTATAATGCTGAACAATAACCGGTATAAGACCCTCAGAATTAAGCTTGAATTCTGAAAATTTAAGTGAACTTTCAAATAAATTCACAGGAATATTTTTAGCCTTGCAGGCCTGCTTAATCTCCATAACATCATGCTGCTGCAGGTTATAAAGGCTTATTGTTTCTGCATTTGTTGCCTCAAGCATAGCAGCTATCTCGGATGGTACAGTTGAGTAGGTAGACGCAACTATAGGAAGACCTACCTCTTTTCTTATCTTTTTAACAAGCTCTATATAGTTATCGATTTTATTGTTGTGTATGAGTAAAAGTTCACCTGCGCCGGCTCTTTTTAAGGTTTTACCATATTCTACAGGATTTTCGCATTCTGAAAGATCAATCGTTACTATAATTCTTTCAGAACCAAATCTGTCAGATGCCTCTTTTACAATATCAATATTTTCCAAAGGTGCCGTTTTCATACAGACCTTAGATGCACCGGCATATAAGAGCTTTTTTATATCCTCAAGCCTTCTTACTCCCCCGCAGGCTATAAGAGGAATGTCTAACTGCCTTGTAATTTCTTTTATGGTTGCGATGTTTTTGTCTATGTCTTCTCTTGCACATGAACTGTCAAAAAAAGCTATTTCATCAGCTCCTGCATCGTTATAAAACAATGCTTCCTCTATAGGATTTTCAAGTGAAAGACAAGGTATTATCTTTTTGTATCCCATTATATTCCTCCCTCTTATAAGCTTCCCTTGGTAGAAAGTATTTTTCCGTCTAATCTTTCGTTATACCCGGTTGCTATATCAAGCGCTTTTGCAAAAGCCTTAAAAGCAGCCTCTATTAAATGATGATTATTTTCTCCGGATATTTGTTTGATATGTATATTCATGCCGGCATTGTATGAAACCGCATAGAAAAATTCCTTAACCATTTCAGTATCCATATATCCAACTCTGTCGGTAGTGAAATTCATATCAAAGCTAAGATACGGTCTTCCTGATAAATCAACCGCACATAAAACCAAAGCATCGTCCATCGGAAGTAAAAATGAACCAAATCTTTCTATACCCTCTTTATCTCCGATAGCCTTAGCTATAGCCTGTCCCAGAACAATACCCGTATCTTCGATTGTATGGTGACAGTCAACCATTATATCCCCTATGGCTTTAACGTCAAGATTAAAAAAACCATGTCTGGCAAAACTGTTTAACATATGGTCGAAAAAGCCTATTCCTGTATCAATTTCAGCATTTCCCGTACCGTCAATATTAAGTGTAAGCTTAATATCTGTCTCACCGGTTTTTCTTTCGATTGTGGCTGTTCTTTCTGACATAAAAATCACTCCCTGATAATTTTAAAATATAATTAATAAATTTATTAAATAGCCTGTATGTATTCATAAGTAATAGATATAAAATGCTATTTAATCGTTATTTGCTTAAACTGAAAAATCAGATATAATATTATAACACTAATTGTATATTTATTCAAATCTTACTCTTATTGAGTTTGCATGTGCTGTGAGCTTTTCAGACTCCGCAAAGGCAATTATATCCTTTGAAACAGGCTCTAAAGCTTCTCTTGAATAATATATAATACTTGATTTTTTGATAAAGTCATCAACACTAAGCGGTGAGAAGAACTTTGCCGTGCCATTTGTGGGAAGTACATGGTTAGGACCTGCAAAATAATCTCCCAAAGGTTCAGATGAGTATTCTCCGAGGAATATTGCACCTGCATTTTTTATCTTTGTCATGGTTTCAAAAGGATTTGCGGTTACAATTTCAAGATGCTCGCTTGCAATTTCATTTACGGTATCAATAGCTTCCTGCATATTATCAGCAACCAGTATATATCCGTAGTTATCAACAGACTTTCTGATTATATCCTTTCTTGAAAGAACACTTATAAATTTTTCTGTTTCTTCAGATACTTTCTGTGCCAGGTCTAAAGAAGTTGTAACAAGAATGGATGATGCCATCTCATCATGCTCTGCCTGAGATAAAAGATCAGCTGCAACATATCTTGGATTGGCTGTCTCATCAGCCAAAACCATTACCTCACTCGGTCCGGCAACAGAATCAATGCTAACATGACCGAAAACCATTCTCTTGGCAAGTGCCACAAAGATATTGCCCGGACCTACAATTTTATCAACCTTAGGTATACTTTCGGTACCGTAGGCTAAAGCTGCTATAGCCTGAGCGCCTCCGGCTTTAAATATAGTATCTACTCCTGCTTCATTTGCAGCAACCAGAGTCATATCATAAACCTTACCCTCTGCGTCACACGGAGTTGTCATAATGATTTCATTTACGCCTGCAACTTTGGCAGGGATAACATTCATAAGAACGGAAGATGGATAAACAGCCTTTCCTCCCGGAACATATACACCGACTCTTTCAAGCGGTGTAACCTTCTGTCCAAGCATAATTCCCTTATCCTCAGAGTCAAACCAGCTGTATTGCTTTTGCTTTTCATGATAGGTTCTTATATTGAATATTGCTTTTCTTATTACCTCTACAAGCTCCTTATCAACTCTTGTATATGCATCCTCAATCTCTTCCTTGGTTACTTTAATATTTGACGCGTTAATCTTGGCTTTATCAAACTTTTCAGTATATTTAAATAAAGCCGTATCCTTATTTACATGTATATCCTCAACGATATCTTTAACTATGGCTTCATAATCACCATAATTGTCAGGACTTCTCTTTAATAGATTATTTAATATATCTTTCTTTGTTTCATCTGTAAGCTTTACTATTCTCATTATTCCTGCCTCCCAATAAGCTTATTTAACTCGTTTAATATATTTCTTATACGCTCATGCTCCATCTTGAGACTTAACTGATTTACAACAACTCTTGCAGATAAAGGACAAATCTCTTCAAGAACCTCAATACCGTTTTCCTTAAGCGTTGAGCCGGTTTCAACTATATCGACTATAACCTCTGATAAATCTACAATCGGAGCAAGCTCTACGGAACCGTTAAGCTTTATAATCTCAACTGTCTGGTTTTTCTTGTTTTGGAAATAATCCTTGGCAATATTTGGATATTTGCTTGCAACACGGATTATCTCATTTTTGCTTAAAAGCTCCTTGGCGGATGCAGGTCCGCAGACACACATACGGCATTTTCCAAAGCCAAGATCCATAACTTCATATAGATTTCTGCCTTCTTCAAGTATTGTATCCTTTCCTACTACGCCCACATCTGCAGCACCGTACTCAACATAGGTAGGCACATCAGATGCTTTTGCAAGGAAAAATTTTATCTTATGTTCTTCATTTGTAAATATAAGCTTTCTTGTGTCCGGGTCCTTTACCTCTTCACAGGTTATACCCATCTGTTCAAAAAGCTCTAAAGTCTTTTTTGCAAGTCTGCCCTTGGCAAGAGCAAAGGTTAAATATCTCATAATTCTATCCTCATTCTATATAAGCCTAATTAAAAGCTTTTTAGTGTTTTAATATCTGTTTCGGTAACATTTTCATTAATCAATGAATATATATCAAGCTTTTCATCATCCTTTACAACGTATACACCTGAAAAATGAAGTTTTTTGGCATAATCGATATAGTCCTCTATACTATGCTTTGCTGATTTTCTGATAAGCTCAATCTTCTTGTTCTTCGCTCTGTAATAAGTTGCAAGCTCTATAGCATCTTTTTGCTGCTCTCTTTCATACAAGATAAGAATATTGGAAAAATCCAGTTCAAGCTCTATCTTATTGCGCGAAATGGCACTCATAAGCTCATCAACATATATCGCAAAGCCGACAGCCGGAGCATCCTTACCGAACTTGGCCATCAGATTATTATATCTTCCGCCCTTTACAATAGCATCGCCTGTTCCGTAAGTATAACCCCTGAAAATAATTCCGGTGTAGTAATTGTATCTGTTAATCATACTAAGGTCAAAGCTTACATATTGTTCATAACCGTACGAGCTAAGCGCATTATAAACGCGTTTCATACGTTCAATTGCTTCTATGGAACGTGGATTATGAACAAGTTCTTTTGCTTTATCAAGCATTTCAAGTCCGCCAAAAAGCATATTAAAGCTTGAAATAGCTTTTTTAGCATGCTCATCTATATCAAGTGCTGATACAAATTCGGAAAGGCCGAAGAAATTTTTTATATGAATAAGCTCCCTTATCCTGTCTTCGGTTTCTTTATCTATGCCGGCTTCTTCGATGATTCCTTTGAAGTATTCAATTTCGCCTATTTCAATCTGAAACTCTGTTAAACCTACTTCCTTTAAGCAATTTATAACACATGCTATTATCTCAGCATCAGCTGCAGAGCTGTCATCATTTACAAGTTCACAGCCCACCTGGGTAAATTCATTTAACTTACCCTGATGTAAAGGTGCATTTGTAAATGTATTGCCACTGTAGCAAAGCCTTATTGGTAAATCTACATCCGCATAATACTTTGCAACACATCTTGCAACACTCGGAGTCATATCCGGTCTTAAAACAAGAGTATTGTTGTTTCTGTCAAAGAATTTATACATTTCATTTGAAGGCGCCGAGCCCTTATCCATATTAAATATATCAAAGTATTCAAAGGATGGTGTTGAAATATCCTGATAACTGTATAAACAAAGGACATGATGGATATGCTCTAAAACCTTTAGCTTTCTTTTAAATTCCAAATCATATATATCCCTGACGCCCTCAGGGGTATGTAAAAGTTTTTCGTTCATATCTTCTTATCTCCTTGCATTAACAGTATTTGACTGTGAAATAAAATAATTATCTATAAATTATAACTTATTATAAAATATCAACAATTTATTATACTATAAAATCCGCTAAATTCAAATAAAAATATTATTAATATATGTAATTTTATAATAATTTAAAAAGACAGAACATTAGTTTGCAATTCGAACAAATGTATGGTATAATATCTTGTACAAACAAAAAACAAGCGACAAAGATGTCGACATAAATCCGGGAGGTTTATATATGGAGATATTATCTGCAAAGCAACAGGAAATTTTAGAATATCTGAAAGAATGTATATTAAAAAAGGGCTATCCACCTGCAGTAAGAGAAATATGTGATGCGGTTCATCTTAAATCCACATCCTCTGTTCACGCCCATCTTGAAACTCTGGAAACTAAGGGATATATAAGACGTGACCCGACCAAACCAAGAGCTATAGAGATACTTGATGATACATTTAATCTTGCAAGACGTGATCTTGTTAATGTACCTATAGTCGGTACAATAACAGCCGGTGAACCAATACTTGCCGTAGAAAATATCGAAGGCTACTTTCCTGTTCCACCTGAATATATTAAGACCAATAAAGAACTTTTTATGCTTAAGGTAAAAGGTGAAAGCATGATAAACGCAGGTATCTTTAATGGAGACTTGGTTATGGTAG
>JAFUEG010000190.1 GCA_017464045.1 Lachnospiraceae bacterium | reverse complement strand
GGCAATGGATGAACTTCCCCATACTTCACTGAATAACTTTTCATATTCGGGGAATATCTGTTCAAGGATAGTATTGATATGCAACTTGACTTCAGTCCTTTCCGACATGGTAACTGCTCTGTGTCTGCAAAGCTGACGCATAGATAAGATATCCTCGTCAGCAAGTTTTGTGGTGGTGAATTTGCCAAACCTGATTACTTCAGCAATCAAAAAAGAATCTTTTGAATCATTTTTTGTCTGACGAATGTAAAAGTTTCTGAAGCAGTCGGATTGAATCGGGTTGATAACATATACAGTAAACCCATGTTCCGTGAGAAATGAATAAATGGTGTACCAGTAGTGTCCGGTTGCTTCCATACTGAAAACAAAGTCATTATTAGGAATAAGATTTGCAATGTGAGAAAGTAATTTGTCAGCACCTTTGTGATTTGAGGAAAAACGAAACGATTTGCCAATCTGTGTTCCGGAAGAATCTACAATAGATGCTTCGTGATAATTTTTACCGATGTCAATGCCGATGTAATACATAATAACGCCTTTCTTTTGAATTGAATTATTTTGTTAATAGATAGAATCCTGCTGCTCTGCGAGGTTACAACCTAGTTCGATATACGAAGTACAGATAGACTGCCAACATCCAGCTAATACGTAACATCCTGCAAAGAGAGAGGGAACAGTCTTACGCGACGAAGTCATATGATATTCTTCAAGGGTGGAGACGTACACCTCTATCTATTACAGAATGATTATCCAATAGGACAGCAGATGAATCAATATGGATAATTGATTTCTACCTACCTCTTTAGCATACTAGGGTGGAAGTGAGACAAGGACATTATATCATTATACTAATGAGAAAGGATTGACAGGCATCACAGAATCAAATCAATTGAATCCATCATTAAAGGCAAATAACCCTAAAGATGCCAGATTTGGAAATGGGCAATATCTGTCTGATATTAATCCTAAATCAACAACACCAACAAGATTAGCAAAGAAGTTTATTAATGTTCCTAATAAATATAAATATACACATTTTATTGAAATTGATGTAAGTGACCTAAATGTCATACAAGGAAGAGATGGTGTATTTGTAATACCTAATGAAGAAGCATTAGATTTAACTGGACGAATAGTTAGTTTTGGTAAAGTTGGTAATTGATGGAGGGAACTTAAAATGAGGTATATTTATTTTGTGTGTGATAATGATGAGTATTGGATTGAGTTGGATAATGATAGTTATGCAACGAGGCAAATAATACTTTCAGGTAATGTATATCATTTTTCATGTATAGAAGATTGTCTTGCTGAGGGTGTGATTAATGATAAAGAACTATCTGATGATATTGTTGATATATCTTTGATTGAATTTGATAAGATATGGAATGTGGTATTAAAAAAATATAGTAATGCGTGGAATAAAACGAAAGAAAAAAATAAAATAGGCGATTATATAATTGGCAATTTGAAATGTTATTATCCACAAGGTGCAATATTTACAAGTAAAGATTTTATAATTAATTACAAAGGGACAAAAAACATAGCAATACATTCCGATTTAGAAATGCGTATAATTGGATATGATGAAACAAATATGTGGGTTATAACAGAATAGTACTCTAAAAAATATTAGTTGAGTTTGAATTGAGGTGCTGAAAATCGGCTATATAAAAGTTCTAAGAATTTTTAATTCTATATTGTAGAAATAAAATATCAAAAAATAAGCAGTGTCAATTCTGGTTGAGACACTGCTTGTTTCGTTCTAATCAATTACTTGTTCTTCATTTGTCCAGTTAAATTGATTATCTGAATATTGTCTGTTGCTGATTATAAGTTCGGTATCTTCTTTAAGATATACTTTTTCAAAATATAATCCTTTGTTGAAGAAGTACTCTGCGATTTTCATTTTTTGAATATGTATTGCATCCTGTTCATTGTATGGATTATAGGCTTTAGGTGGTGTACTCCTACAATAATACAGGAAAGGATAATCTGCATTTAACAGTTTGTCTGCAATGCTTTTATGGAATCTGTTGTAGTTGAATCCTTTGGCTGAACAGGTATATTCCGAACCGATATAAGGTATATCGAGAAGGACAAATTTGTTCATATCATTATTTAGATATTTCAAACAGTCATGCTGTGCAATAATGGCATTTTGAAGTTTGATAGATGCAGGTATTATCTTGGTAATCCGATTGAATATTTTGTCTTTATCCTCTGGATATTGTTTGTTGATGCATTGAAAAATAAATGTCATAGTAGCAATATCAATATTACAATCAATCTTATGATAATGTTGCTTTTTACTTCATATCCCTTTGTAATGGAATGAGCTTTTGTCATATATTCCGAGAGATGTTCTTTATTTGAAAATACTGGTGTCGACAGGATAGATTTCATAAGTTTTAGTGGTTCTTGTTTTAGCACATTAAGAAAATTCGTTCTTAAAGGATTCAGGTCGTTAAGAATGATAGATTTCCATTGGTATGATTTAAGTCCGAAGAAAAGTGAGCCTGTAGCACTACAGGCATCTATCAATGTAATATGTTCATGATGAAGATTCATAGATTCGACCGCTGATGATGTAGCTCTCTGCATCAAGTAAGTCTTCATTGCTGACAAATATAAGCATAAATGATATAAAAATTAACTAAGATAATGTTGGAGTTATAATCGAAAAATAAAACTGTAACATTTTTGACCGTATGATAAGTTATGAAAGCGATGACATAGCTTTCAGTCATTCATTTGATGTTCAAGATTAGCTAAGAAAAGATAGAAATGAAAAACTTATAGTAAACATTAATAAAAAATTCAAGGAAACAAATATGGAAATTAACGAATATGCATATAAGTTGATGGAACTTGCAAAGGACAATATTTTAATAAGATACAGATTTTTTGATATTGCTCTTTCGCATTTAAAGCCTGTGTCCGAAACCGGTGCCGGCTGCTTTTACCAAAAAGCAGATAGTTTTTATTATGATCCGGTTTATCTTTTGCGAAGATATACGGATGAGGAACACATTGCCGTCAGAGCTTATATGCATATTCTTTTGCATAATATCCTTATGCATAATTTTAATATAAATAAACTGGATAAATCGTATTGGAATCTGGCAGCGGACATTGCTGTGGAAAATATAATACTTGATATGGATTTTAGTTCTGCCTCTCTTTCCAGGGATGAAGAGGAAAGAAAGATAATAGATATGCTGAAGAAAAATATTCCGGTTTTTACGGCAGACAGAATCTACAGATTTTTTATGACAATCGGTATAAGTGAGGAAGCAAAGGAAAATTACGAAAGTTTATTTGCGATAGACAGACATATTTTCTGGCACCCGGATAATGAAGAAAGTCAAAGCGATAAAAATGAAATAGTTGTCTCAAAAGAGGATTGGGAAAAAATCTCAAGGAGAATTAAATCAGAAATTTCTAATTTTTCTAAAAATAAAAATCTTTTGGAGGACATAACAGATAATATAGACTACGCCGTAAGAAAAAGATATAATTACAGAGAGCTTCTTTCACATTTTACGGTTATGAATGAGGAGATAACCGTAAATGATGATGAGTTTGATTATATTTATTACACCTACGGTCTTGATACCTATGGCAATATGCCTCTTATAGAACCGCTTGAATATAAGAAGGATAAGAGGATTAAGGAGTTTGCAATTGCACTTGATACCTCTGCTTCGTGCAGTGGTGAAATAATTAAAAAATTCCTTACTAAAACCTATGATATACTGCAAAATGAAGAAAGCTTTTTTAATAAAATTAATCTTCATATTATCCAATGTGATGATAAAATCGAGACGGATACAAAGATTGAAAGCAAAGCAGAGTTTGATACATTTATAAATAACTTAAAGCTTAAGGGA
Organism: Lachnospiraceae bacterium; assembly: GCA_017464045.1. The sequence goes on along the minus strand of JAFUEG010000190.1, from coordinate 14,680 downwards.
AACGGTGCTACGGATTTTACACCGGTATTTGATTATATTGAAAAGTTGAAATATGAAAAGGAATTTGTAAATCTTAAGGGCTTGATATATTTTACGGACGGATACGGGACATTTCCGGATAGGATTCCGGACTATGAGGTAATGTTTGCGTTTTTGTATGAGGATATGGGCAGACCTAAGGTTCCGGGCTGGGCTATGCAGGTTGTGATGGAGGATGAACTTTATGAATATTGAACAGGCAAAAGAATATATAAAGGATTCGGTTAAGATTTATCTTAAAAAGGATGAGTACGGAGAATACAGAATACCTGTGGTTAGGCAGAGACCTATATTTTTGCTTGGAGCTCCGGGTATAGGTAAAACTGCAATCATGGAGCAGATAGCAAGTGAGCTATCAATAGCTCTGGTTTCATATTCTATGTCGCATCATACAAGACAGTCTGCTTTGGGACTTCCTTTTATAAAACACAAGACCTATGAAGGTATGGAATACGATGTATCGGAATATACAATGAGTGAAATTATTGCTTCGATTTATGAGATAATGGACGAAAGTGAGATAAAGGAGGGCATCCTTTTTCTCGATGAGATAAACTGTGTTTCGGAAACTCTGGCTCCATCCATGCTTCAGTTTTTACAGTATAAAACCTTTGGAAGACACAAGATTCCGGAAGGCTGGGTTATCGTTACGGCAGGTAATCCGCCTGAATATAATAAGTCGGTTCGGGAGTTTGACGTGGTTACCCTCGACAGATTAAAGATAATTAATGTAGAGGCTGATTATCCGACATGGAAAAAGTATGCTTTGGAAAAGGGCATTCACAGCTCCATAATCAGCTTCCTTGATATAAACAGGGATTATTTTTATTATATGGAAACCACCGTAAAAGGCAGGATGTATATTACCGCCAGAGGTTGGGAGGATTTGTCCGAGGTGATTTATATGTATGAGGAGGATGGTATCAGGGTTTCCGAAGAACTTATCGAACAATACATAAGAAATGATACTGTGGTTAAGGAATTTGCCGCATACTATGATTTGTTCAATAAATATAAAAAGGATTATATGGTATACGAGCTGCTTGATGTAAAGGCATCGGAGGATGCTGTCGAAAAAGCCAAAAAAGCGGATATTGATGAAAGAGTATCTCTTTTGGGAATGCTTCTTGACATAGTATTAAATGATATTAAATCGTGTATGGATATGGTAGATTATCTTTCCGAGCTTCTGGTTATGCTTAAGGCGGTAAAAGAAAAGGCCGGAAGATATGAATTCCTTACTACTATGAAAAATAATAAAAAGAATGTACTTGATAAACGTGTAAAAGCTAATTCAATTGACATAAAGGAAAAGGCTAAGAGCAGAAGGATTATAGAGTTTTTATGCTGCGCGCTGGAGGAGGTTTCAAAATCAGGAGCTTTGGATGATGAAAATGTCTTTGGCGTAGTCAAGGAAAGATATGATACCGAGGTTTCGGACATGCGAAAGCTTTCGGAAAGAGCAAAGGAAAGACTCCATAATATGTTTGTATTTACCGAAAAGGCGTTTGAAGAAGGCAATGAAATGCTTGTTTTGGTTACCGAGCTGACTGCCGGTAATGCCAGTTCAAGGTTTATCAGCATGTTTGGAAGTGAGGATTATGAGAAATATAATTCCGGGCTTATGCTGTCAGACAGACAAAATAACTTAAAGAAGGAAATTGAAAATGTTGTTTTTAATACGTCCTTATGATAGAATAAACTAGGCTATATTATAAGATGCCGGAGGATGAGATGAAGAAAAGATTATTAATATATATTTTAGTGTTGAGCATGTTTGCACTTGCGGCATGCGGTAAGGATAGTAAAAAGACAACTGAAGGAACTTCAGAGGAAATTGTACCATATCAGCCTTCTACGTATACGGATGCATCAACAACCGAGGCACTTACCATGGATGAATCGGGATTTTATGTGACAGATGATTATGTTATGACTGTTGGCGATACAATTAATGTAAGAGTTTCTCCTTCAACCGATTCAAGCATTTACTCACTTCTTGGAGGAGGAGAGGTGCTTAAAAGGACAGGATATAATGATGAGTGGACAAGAGTTCTTATGGATAATACGAATTTTTATATTCACTCTGAACTTGTGGAAATAACCGAAGCTCCTCCTGAGGCGGAAATCGAAGATGATGATGAAGAATCTGAACCTGATGAACCAAAGCTTGCTAAAAAAATTGTTATAGATGCAGGTAATCAGACTAATCCCAATGTATCCCAGGAAGCTATAGGACCGGGAAGTGAAGAAACCAAGCAGGGTATAACCTCGGGAAACACGGGAGCTACACTCGGAACAAAGGAATACGAGATTAATCTTATATATGCAAAGGCATTAAAGGCAGAACTTGAAAAAAGAGGTTATGATGTAACTCTTACAAGAGAGGAAAATGAGGTTGATTTAACCAATCAGGCAAGAGCACAGATTGCCAATACTTCAGGAGCCACAACATTTATAAGAATACAAATGAACTATAGTGCAAATTCGGAGCTTAACGGTGTTATGGCAATGACCATGACAAGTGACAGTCCTTATAATGCATCATTACATGATGACAGCTATAAGCTGGCAACAAGAATACTTCAGGGCGCAACTGAAAAAACAGGAGCAATCAATCATGGAATCTATGAAACCAATCAGCTGACGGCTGTAAATTGGAGTGATATACCTGTTGTTGTTATAAATCTTGGTTATCTTAGCAATTCTCAGGATGAAACAAATCTTCTTGATGAGAATTATCAGAAAGATATGGTGAATGGAATTGCTGATGGTATAGATTATTTTTACAATTAATGTATGAGGGAGGATTTTATCATAATGAAAGAGTACGTTTTAGTCGGTGATTCAACCGAGGATCTTAATGTTGATGTGCTTAAAACTCTTGATGTACAGCTTTTAACATTTTCTTATTCGGTTAATGATGAGGTTATTCCGTATTATATGGATGAAAGAGATGGGGATATAGCGGATTTTTATGACAGATTAAGAAAGGGTGCAATGCCTGTAACATCACAGATTAATCCTGATTCCTATAAAAAGTTTTTTGAGGAAATTGTCAAGGATGGAAAGGATATTCTTTATCTGTGCTTTACATCGGGCTTGAGCGGCTCGTATCAGTCGGCAATAATTGCTGCGGATATGGTTTGTGATAAATATCCCGATGCAAGAATTGAGGTTATAGATTCACTTGTTGCAAGCGTTGGAGGAGGAATTCTTTTATATCAGGCAGACAAGAAGAAAAAGGAAGGTCTCAGTTTAGATGAACTTAAATCGTGGATAGAAGAAAACAGATTAAAGACAAGACACTGGTTTATGGTTGAGGATTTATTTCATCTTAAAAGAGGCGGCAGAGTGACAACGGTTGAGGCCATGATAGGAAGTGCCCTTAAGATAAAACCTATTCTTAGTCTGGATGAAGAAGGAAAGTTGATTGTTAAGTCAAAGGCAAGAGGAACAGGCAAGGCGCTAGAGTATCTTGTATCCAGAGTTGAAGAAGAGGTTAGTGATTTTGAAAATATGTATTTTAATATAGGAAATGCCGATGCTTATGAAAAAGCCGAAAGATTGAAAGAAATGCTTATGGAAAAAGGCGCAAAGGAGGAACATATATTTATATCCTCAATAGGTCCGATTATAGGTACACATGTTGGACCGGGAATGGCTGCTATAGCATACGTAAATATTTAAATTGTTAAAAATGTTACAAGGTTTGTATTAAACTTTGTAACATTTTTTGTAACATTTTTGTAACAAATGGTTGACATCTGTTTCTTAATGAACTATAATGGTTTCGTAATATAAATGTAACAAATTTAAATTTTATTGTAACTATGTTACGAAAACATGGAGACAGGTCATGAGCAAAAGAACAAAATTAAAGTTGCAGAACCTTAGAGTTTATCTGAAAAAGAATGTATTTAACGGAAGATATATGGTAAGAAATATTCTTGCTGTAACAATTATGTTAACATTTGTTATAGCAGTTTATGGAGCCGGTAGTTTAATAAGTGAAAACAAAAAGAATGGTGAAGCTTTAGATACTAAAACAGCAGACAGTGAAATTCAGGAAGAGATTATTGCGATAGATGTTAAATCTACAAGTAAATTAAATGCAGCATCCATAGATATTTTGATGGCGGATATGGATGCCGGAAGTGATGTCGATGTTGAAGCAAAAGAAACAGAGATGCTTACAGAGGCATATAAGGAGTTTGCTGACAAGTGTGTTGCTGTAGCAGACAATGTAAATGTTAGAGAAAATGCGGATACTGATTCAAAAATTGTAGGCAAGATGAATAATGGCGCAGTTGCTGTTGTGAATTCTACTGAAGGTGAATGGATCAATATAACATCCGGTGATGTTACAGGATATGTAAAAAGTGAATTTGTAAAGACCGGAAATGACGCTTTTGACTATGCAAAGGATTTTTACAGTGTAACCGGTAAGGTTACTGAAGATGGTGTTAATATCAGAGAAGATGCTACAACATCTTCTGATGTAATAGCAGCAGCATACACAGGTGTTACATATGAGGTTGACAAAGAAGCTACTGATGCAGTAGATGGATGGGTATGTATAGCTGTTGACAGTACCAATAAGGGATATATCAATGCAGATTATATCGAAGTAACCGAGGGATACCCTGTAGCATCAGCATATAATGATGTTTCTTCCAAGAACGAAGAGAAAAATGCTGATAATGATGAAACAACAGAAAAGAAAAGTGATAACAAAGAGTCATCAAGTGATAAGACAGAAAAGAAAGAAGATACTGTAAAGCAGGATAATAAAACAGAAGTTGATACTAAAACAACTGAAACAGTAACTACAGAGACTCAGACAACAGAGGCAACAACAGAAATAACAACAGAAGCAGAGATTGCTGACAATCAGACCACAGTTGCTGTTACAGCAAGAGGAAGTATAGCATTAAGTGAAGAAGATATTTATCTTATGGCTGCAGTTATGACGCTCGAGTGTGGAAATGAGCCATATGATGGTCAGCTTGCTGTAGCAAATGTAATCCTCAATAGATTACAGTCTGGCAGATGGGGAAGTACAATGAGTGGTGTTGTATATGCACCAAGTCAGTTTACAGTTGTAAACAGTCCAAGCTTTAACACATACATATCACCAAGCTGCTTACAGGCTGCAAGAGAAGCGTGTGCAGGAACTAATAACATAGGTGGTTATATGTCCTTCAGACCATTATATAATATAGATACTTCATCTCTTGGAAGTTACACAATAATTGGAAACCATTGCTTTTTCTAAAAAAGCCCCAAGATATACAACGTAAACCGGAAAGGATATCATCCTTTCCGGTTTTTTTGTTCTGCGACATAGTATTCCGTGCAGCTGTAACAAGGTACACGCATAGCTCGCTGGCGCTCACGCTATGCTTAGCACCTGTTACAGCTGCACGGAATTCTATGTCGCAGAACCATGTAAAGACAAAAGTTGCTGTTTAAGGTTATTACAACAAAAAATATTCGTTTTACAACAGAAGTATGGTTATTTTAGTAAGGATGTCGATATTTTATATAGAGTTTGATTTTGAATTTTTTAAAAGAATTATTTGGATGCTCTGGGAGGACAAGATGAGAATTGCTATATGTGACGACGAAAAGAATGTAAGGGAATATATTAAGGACAGAATTAATGTTTTTGATAAGGATATAGATGTGGTTTGTTTTGAAAATGGTGAGGATATTATTGCGTTTAATGATGGCTTTGATATATTGTTTTTAGATATTCAGATGCCGGGGATGAATGGCATGGATATAGCAAGGACACTCAGGAAGGAAAATGAAGCACTCATAATAATATTTGTAACTGCACTTGAGGAATATGTATTTAAAGCATTTGATGTGGGTGCATTTAATTATCTGTTGAAACCTCTTGATAAGGTTAAGCTTTTGGAGGTTTTAAATAAGGCTGTATTACATGTGAAAAATATGGAAAAAACAAGTAAAGCATCAGTTAAAAAAGAAAGGACCATGCTTATTCATTCAAACGGAATGCATACAAATATTGTTATTGATGATATAATATATGCAGAGGTTTTTAACAGAAAAATTACTCTTCATATGATAGACGGCGAGCTTGAGTATTACGGAAAGCTGTCAGAGCTTTCGGATATGGCAGGAAGGGATTTTTTCAGAACTCACAGAGCCTATCTTATCAATATGAATTATGTTAAATCTTACGAACAGACAACGGTTTATCTCAATGATATTGCAATTCCCATATCGAAAGCAAAGTACAGTGAGTTTGTTAAGGCGTTCCTACGATTTAATGTGAGAGAGTAAGTGCAGGGAGAGTTTTATGGACTACAAAACCGAGCTTTTCTTTAGACTATGGGGTAATATCCCTATTTACATGATAATCGTATTTTCGTGTTTAATGTTTGGAGTGTGGTTAAAACCGTTTTTGAAATACAAAAAAACTGTAGCTATCGCATTCTTAGCGTATCTTTTTTCTATATGCTATCTGAGATTTGTACCATGGGATACAAATAGTATATTTGACAGGCTTTTGGCACCATCTGTAGCTTTTGGGATTATTTACATTATTGAAAAAAATAATATAAGACAAAAGATTTTTCTATGCATTTTATATGAACTTATTATGTGGATTACCTCAGCTTTTATGGCAGAGGTTAGTTATTTTATGACAGATTTTGTTTATAGCATAGATAAGGTTCAAAGCAGTATCAAAGCAATACTTATTACTTTTGCAGTACATCAGATAGTTTGGACTGCATTATATATTATTTTGATATGCCTTGCAGTAAGACTGCTTCATAAGGTATACAAAAGAAAGTATGAGGAATTGGATAAAAAGGAGCTATTACTCTTGATTGGTCCGGTTGTGCCGATTTTTTTAGCAAGACCTATTATAAGGTCGTATTACAGATTGTGGATGAGTGGAATACAGAATGGAAGTATTACGGAAAATATTCACGGAGATATATATAGATTACTTTTTTATATGTCGGGATACATCGCTATATTAATCCTTGTTTCAACCTATCACAGAATAAAAAATATTCAGGATGAAAAAATGGAGGATAGAATACTTGAATCTCAAATTGAAGCAACAAAAATTCATATAAGTCAGATAGAAGGCATGTATGAGAAAATAAAAAGCTTTAGACATGATGTGGGAAATCATTTTCAAGTGTTAGAAGGTCTGATTGAAAAAAATGAAACTAAAGCGGCAACAGAATATCTTAACAGCATGAACCTATTGGAAAAGGATATAGAATCGGATGTTAAAACCGGTAATCCTGTTACGGATATTATTATTTCTGATTTTAAAAAGAGGACTATTGAAGATAATGTGTGTTTCGAAACTTCTTTCATATACCCTGATAGTGAAAAAATAAATGCCTTTGATATGAGTATAATTCTTAATAACTCACTCAATAATGCTTTCGAGGCTGTGCATCGAGGAGAAAATGTAAAGAAAGAAAAAAACAGAGAACCTGAAATTATTCTAAAAAGTAAACAGAAAAATAATGTATTTATACTAGAAATATGTAATGATTATTATGATGAAATTATAATCGATAAGGAACAGAAAATCCCGATTACATCTAAGGATAAGGAGAATCATGGTTTTGGAATAAGAAATATAAAAGAGGTTGCAAAAAAATACTATGGTGATATAGATATAAATCTCGAAAGGAAAGAAAACAGGAAGATATTTAAGCTTACTGTAATGTTGCAGATATAAATAAAACAGGAAGGAGATGTAACGTTTCCTTCCTGCTTCATTTATATTAAATATTTGCTAATACAACACACACTATTTTTTATACGGTTGTATAACTCATATTAATAATACGTTTTAAAAATTAAAATCAATCTTTATTCCCTTTAAATCATCATCAAGAAGATTATTATCCTGAATGATTTTTTTGATGTCTTTTTGCAGACTGTCATTACCGGAATAATCGCCTTCAACTTTAATCTTTTGTTCAAGTCTTGATGCTTCAATATCGGCTTCAATAAGTGCTTCCTGCTCTTTGCGCTTTTCCTTTGTCTCTTCGAGTTTTTCTTCCTTTTCATCTTTTTCTTCTTCGAGCTTTTCGGCCTTTTCCTTTTCCTCTGCCATTTTTTCTTCGGTATGCTCTTTGGCTTCGTTTAAGATCAGACTTTTTATCTCATCACTTAAGGCTTCCATAATCTTATCTGATGCAAGCTTTGCATTTTGCATATTTTGTGATGCAGTAAGATCTGTATTAGCTTCAAGAATTGATTCACCAAGACCTATGTTTTCATTTGACTTTTTCACGATGTCCATCTTTAAGTCAGCTGATATTTCATTAACCTCTAAAACCTTATTTTGATATTCGGTTCTCGGAATATTTTGGAGTTCTTTTAATCTTGAGATCTCCTCTTTAGTAAAAGGGTCTGTTTTAAGGCCGTTTTTCCTGTCCTGATATTTTTCTAAAAGCAGTAAATCCTTTTGTTCATCAGAATCACCCGCAATACCGTATTCTTCTCGTAAAGACTCTTTTCTTTCTTCCAAATCCTTGAGTTTGGAATTTGTTTCCTTAATGGATTCTTTGTTGGCGGATATCTTATCTTCCATATTTTTTATGCTGTCTGCTTTTTTGTTATCCTTTTCCCATGCATCATTTACAAGCTTCATAGCCTGCCGTTGAGCCTGCTTTCTTTTTGCAGTAATTAAACTTTCATTTGCTGATATATTAGCATTACCGGCAAAAAAGGTTTTTCTTTCCTTTTGGTCAGAGGAATTATTTGATACAGTGTTTACATTTACAGTCTGACCGGCATTAAAATTAATAGTCATTATAATATGCACCACCTTGTTTTTATATAGTATTTTAGGGATTTAGATAAGAATTAAATAATTGAAAAATATATGATGTTAAATAAAAAAGTAATCTTCCATGATTTATTCTTATGTAAATCCTTTTACATAGTTATAATTAATCATTTTATATATCGGCACAATTCTTTAATTGAATAACCTTTTAAAATGATTTATATAATTAATATCGTATTAATTACAAACAGTCAATTATTTTGCATTAAACAATACTTTTTATGTTGCGAAAAGTTTTATGCTCTCTCACTTCTTGCGTCAAATATAATCCTTTGATATAATTATGTATGTATCAATAAAAAAACTATGAACTATATATAGTAATCAGGGGATATACAACAATATGGAAAAAGAAAAAATTAATTTGACTTATAATTATGATGTTGCGGATAAAATTAAAACGAGACGTTTTGTGGAACTTAAAGACAATATTCAAAATGTCGGCAAAGACGAACCTACATTTGCAAGAATTGCTCTTTCTCTTGCCAATGATTATGAGAGCATATATTACATTGATATGAAGGATGACAGCTATATAGAATACTCTGCATCCGGAAATGATAAAAAACTTGAAATCGCATCAAGAGGTGATGATTTTTTTGCTGATACGATAGTCAATTGTAAAAGGCTTGTTTATAAAGATGATCAGGAAAAGTTTCTTTCAAAAATTAATAAAGATAATTTTACTGATGCCATAAAGCAAAACCTTCCGTTTACATTAGGCTACAGGCTTGTTATAAACGGAGAGCCTCTATACTATCAGCTTAAGACTACAAGAGGAACCGGTGCAGATGACAAGTATATAATCGTTGGTGTAAAAAATGTTGATGCACAGGTGAAACGTGAACAGAAAAATGCAGCGGAAAGCGAAACCTATAACCAGATTGCCCGTGCTCTTGCAGGAAGATATGAAGTAATATATTATGTTGATATAGAGACTGATGAATATACTGAGTATAGCTCCAGTGAAAAATATGCTCAGCTTAAGGTTGGCACAAAGGGATATGACTTTTTTAATGATACACAAAAGAACATGAAAAGAGATATTTATCCTGAAGATTATCCAATGATGGCTGAGTTTATGAAAAAAGATAATTTCATAAAAGCATTGGGAGACAGCTCGGTATATTCTATAACCTACAGACTCATGCTTGATGGAAATCCCGAATATGTAAACTTACGTGCTGTCAGATCCACAGATAATGAAAATCATATAATAATAGGTGTTGCCAATATTAACGAGTCCGAGCAAAGAAAGCGTCAGCTTAAAAATGCCATTAATATAGCATATAAGGATGCTCTTACGGGCGTTAAAAATAAGCACGCATATACGGCAGATGAAGCAACAATGAACAATAAAATCATTAATGACATAATCACTCAGGAATTTGCTATTGTCATCTGTGATGTAAATGATTTAAAGGTAGTTAATGATACAAAAGGACATACTGCAGGAGACAATTTTATTAAGGATGCCTGCAAGATGATTTGCGATACATATAAGCATAGTCCGGTATTTCGTGTAGGTGGAGATGAATTTGCTCTTATACTTACCGGAGAAGATTATATATACAGGAATGTTCTCCTTGAAACGTTAAAAAATATCAGCAGGGACCATAAAAAGAAAGGTCTTGTAACCCTTGCCTGTGGTATGGGAGTATATTCCTGTGACCTTGACAAGGAAATGAAAACAGTGTTTGAACGTGCCGATAATGCCATGTATGAGCATAAGAGGCTGTTCAAGGCTGATGTTGATGAATTTTAAATAATATAAATGAAGCAGGAAGGAAACGTTACATCTCCTTCCTGTTTTATTTACATATTGAATAATCGTTATTATGCCTCAGATACAGCCTCTTCAACCTTTTCTTTGATGTCCTCGGCAGCTTCCTTTACAGCATCCTTTGCGTCTTCTACAGCTTCCTTAACATCATCTCCGTCAAGAGATACATAATCTCTGTCACTTGCTGCTGCATCCAAATCATCAAAGAAGATTTCTCCTTCATCTACATAATCCTCTTCCTTTTCAGCAAATTTCGGCATTTTTTCCTTGATTGTGTTTTTAACCTTGTTGTAGGTTTCGTTTTCCTGAATTGATGTCTTTACCTTGTTGAACTTCTCATTTTCGTTGATTTTTGTTTTGATATTGTTTATCTTTTCATCAACATTATTATCCTTGTAAACCTTGGATTCTTTAATCTGATCCTTAAATACGTAGCATAATCCACCGACTGCAGCAGAAGCGGCAGTTATGGTAACTAAACCTTTTAATAGCTTACCCATTGATATATCTCCTTTTCTTATAAATAGTTTCTGCTTTTAATGTAAATAATATTCTAATACATATATATTTAAAAATCAAGGATTTTAATATCCTGTTTTATTATATTTTATTGTCAATAATTAACCAAATTTTAACAGTTTAAAATTTGCTTTGAAAATATAGTTATGTTACAATATATTTTATGAAAAATAAAGAAAAAAATAAAGGCATCAGGAAAATAAAATGAATAATAAAGACTTTTATGAAGATAAATTTAATCAGTTTTCGGAAGAACAAAAAATTCTGGAAAAGAAATTTTCTAATATTTCTACTTTGAGAGTTCTTTCTTTTTTAATCGGATTGGCAATGCTGCTTATAGGAATATTTGATGATAAGCCAGTGGCCGGATTTTTTGGTGTTGCTTTTTTGCTTGCCTTTTTGGTTTTGGTGAAGCTTCATGGTGATATAGTGAAAAAACAAGAAGAAGCAAAAAGTAAAACTGAAGTTGCAAAAAGATATGTTGACAGGTTTAGCGATGCGTGGAGAAATTTTGAAGAAACAGGTGAGGAATATCTTAATGAAAATGATACTGTCACAAGGGATATAGATTTGCTTGGAAAATCATCGCTTTATCAGATGATTAATACAGCACATACAAAGAAAGGTAAAAGCTTATTTGCAAATGAACTCAGGCTTGAAGCTGTTGATATAGGTAAGTTGTCAATGCGAAATAAGGCAGTAGCTGAGTTGACGGAAAAAAAAGATTTTTCAATTGCATTTGAAGCGGCGGGCTTAAGAGCGGTTGACAAAAAACAAAAGCAGGATACGGATAAATTTATTGCCTGCTGTGATAACGAAAAGACAGGGTTTATTCCTTTGTGGATGGAAATTGCGAGATTTGTGCTGCCTGTTATAGAAATTGCCCTTATCGGCTGCTGCGTTTTTGGAGGGATGAGTTACGGATATCCTTTGGCGGGCTTTATATTTGTGCTTGCTTTTGCAGGTTTTACTATGTCAAAAACTGAAGATATAATTGCTCCGTTATATTCTTTGGGTGCTTCTATTGAGGATTATGAAGATATGCTGACGCTTATTGAGGCAGAGGAATTTAATTCCGGACGGTTAATGGAATTAAAGGAAAATGCAGCGGGTGAAGAAGGTGCGGTAAGTGCTTTTAAAAGCCTGAAAAAAATAAGTCAGGCATATAATATTTCCTATAACCCTTTTCTGCATATTATTTTTACGGGAATCCTTTTATGGGATTATCAGCTCGCACATCTTACTTCAAACTGGAAAAAAAAGTACGGAAAAAATCTGAGTAAAATCTTCGATGTGATTGCTGAACTTGAGGAACTTATCAGTCTTTCTGTTTTGGGCTGCATAAGGGAAACGGCATGGGCGGATATTGAAGTAAATGATAATAAAGCCTTTTTGCTTGGAACAGATATGTATCACCCGCTTATTAATCCTGATACAGTAGTAAGTAACAGTATCGAACTTAAAGGCGGAATAACAATTATTACCGGTTCTAATATGTCAGGTAAGACTACATTTTTGAGAACTATAGCTGTGAATCTTGTACTGGCTTATATGGGTGCTCCTGTATGTGCCAAAGAATTTAAGGCAGGATATATGAAGCTTTTTACATCTATGAGAGTTATGGATGACGTGGCACATGGAATTTCAACATTTTATGCAGAAATACTTAGGATAAAGGCTATGGCAGAGTACAAAGAAAAAGAGGTGCCTATGATATGCCTTATAGATGAAATTTTTAAGGGGACTAATTCTGCAGACAGGATTGTTGGCGCAAAGGAAGCAATAACGAGGTTAGCCGGAGATAGATGTATAACCGCTGTTTCAACACATGATTTTGAACTTTGTGATATAGAGGATAAAGATGGTCATAAAGCTGAAAATTATCATTTTGAAGAATATTATGATAATGATGAGTTAAGGTTTGATTATAAAATTTGTGACGGAAGATGTACAACTACTAATGCTTTGGCTATTTTACGAATGGCAGGATTTGATATAAAAAAGTAATTTATTGACATTTTGCATAAAAACAATAAAAAAAATTGTTAAAAAAAACTTGTTAATTATGCACAATGCCAATTATTGAAAATAACCAAATTACTTATTGACACTGAACTTTTAAATGTTATAAAATTATAAAAGTGAATAAGATTTATAAGGGGGATGATATCTTATGGCATTACCAGCAAACATAACATCAGGTTCTGATAATAATGTTTTGTCAATTGCTGCTTCTAATAATAAAGCACTCCTCATAAGATTCCTAAATGAACAGGTTGAAGATGGATTTTATGCTTTGGTTATTGACTATCTTAAGGACAGCAATTTTGATTTATCAAACATGATGGTCGATGATGATGTAAAGGCTCAATGCTCAAAACTTTATGAACTTGGAGAATTTGTTGATACTAATATTAAGGCTACAGGACGCTATGAGATTGAAGAATGGATTGAACCATTATTCAGATTTGTTTATGGCGATATTGATCCTTCCGATATTGATGCACCTATCAGTACATCCGGAATTTATCGTTATAGCATCTGGCTTATATATTTGTACCAAAGAGAAAAATTTGTTGATGCTATGAAGCTTATAGGTGAGCGTATAGCTCCGCTTCTTATCAATGTTAGTTATCAGATTCTTGAGGATGATGACAGACCAAAGAATTTTGATAAAGCAGTTATGGGTTACCTTGATTTGATTAATGTAATTATGGAGATGGGTATTCCAACAACTGATCTTAATTCAGAATCTTATATGAATAATCTTGAAGTATTGTTTGATTATGTTGTAGAAGATCCGCACGTAGGAAATGATTACAAGATTCAGTTTAGTATAGGCTTGTTTAATGCATATATCAACAATAAGGATTATGATAAGGCGTTCGAATTTTATGGACTTAATGCTGAGTATATTCCAATTGACAATATGGCAGTTTATGAGAGTTTCAAAGAGCTTATCAGAAACTGTAATTCACCTCAGAATACAACAGTTCTCAGTAGAAGTGTTGTAAATGCCATATCAAAACAGGAAATTTACAATAAGAGAATAGATACTCTCATTTCAGAGGTTTGTTCGTTCATTAAGAAGGTTTATCAGTATATAGAGAATGAACCTGAGATGAAGAAAAATCTTCAGATTCTTGGTGCGGGTTCCTCCCTTAAGGATAAGACCAATGTGTTCGAAGGACTATATGAGTACAATCTTGTATTTTATGAGTGTGGTATAAAGGATCTTGTTAATCAGGATAATTCATCCCGTGCATGGGAAGAAAAATATGAGATACTTGATTTGCTTTATACAACCATGAATGTAATATTTGATGGATATAATGTTTATGAAATTTCTAATAAGATTGAGCATCAGTATGTAGAACTTACATGGATTGGAAATTATGTAAATGCAAATCCTACACTTCTTAAACTATTCTTTAGTGTTAAAGAGAAGATAAAAGCATGTAAGGTTAGAAAGACTT
>JAFUEG010000189.1 GCA_017464045.1 Lachnospiraceae bacterium | reverse complement strand
ATAGCTCGAATATACAGAGATTAGGAGCAGCTTCCTATAACAAGTTACTTAAGTGAAAATATAGCTTATGCACTTGAGCATTCCGATTACCTTATAGTTATCTGTTCTACCAATACCAAGGAGTCCATGTGGGTTCCGAGGGAGATTGAATTTTTCTTAAGGAACCATTCTCCGCGACAGATTCTTACTGTTTTGGTGAACGGTGAGCCTCAGGATGTCATACCTGATATTCTTCTTCATGAAAACCGCATTGTAACGAATGAAACGGGTGAGCAACAGACAGTCAGAATTCCACTTGAGCCACTCTCCTGTGACTATCGTATGTCTATAAAAAAGGCAAATAAAACAGAGCTTCCGAGACTTGCAAGTGCAGTTATCGGTTGTTCCTATGATGAGCTTATGAACAGACAAAGGCAGTATAAAATGAGGCGTCTTACCCTTGCCTTTTCCTGTTTTCTTGCTCTGGCACTGGCATTTAGCGGATATATGCTTTATAGCCGTAATCAAATAAAAAGGAACTATCTCGAATCACTCAGAAACCAGTCCCGTTATCTTGCTTCTGAATCCGAACAGTTCTTTAAAAACGAGCAAAGAATGACAGCTATTCAGCTTGCCCTTGCGGCACTACCATCGGACAAAAATGATGAAAGACCGGTTACCGCCGAAGCGATACGTGCTCTTACCGATGCAACTCTTGCATATACTTCGCTTAGCGGAAACAACATATATGCCGAATGGAGTTATCAGATGCCAAATCCTATATCTGAATTTATGATCTCATCGGATGGCACTTATCTCGCTGCAAGAGATTCTTCAGACAATGTAAAGGTATGGAAGACAGCTTCTCATAATGAAATGTTTTCTATTGATAATATCAGTGAAATAACCGGCATGACATTTATATCCGATGATAAGCTTTTGATATGGACAGATAAAAAGGCCACTCTTTATAATTCAGAATCCGGAAATGAAAGCTGGAGCTACAGCCTGTCCGAAGGATATTTTACTTATGATGACATTATGCTTAAAAGCGACGGAGAAATATTATTAAATGTATCCAATGCCAAGCTTATAACCTTAAGTTCATCAGACGGAAAACCGGGCAAGGAATATACCTTCCCTGAAAAGGAAGGAGACTCATACCTTCGTTATGCTGATTTTACACTTTCTCCTGATGAAAGCTCTGCTGCATTTACGACAAATGACTTTGGAGAAAGCTATCGCGTAGGTACAATTACATTTAAAACAAACGATATAAAAATTTCAGACGTATCAGGCACCAGAATCAAGAATATATGTTGGGCTGATGCGTCTCATATCGTAGCCGCTTATGCAACCAGTGATTTAGATTCAAATGTATCAATGTACAATAACTCATATCTTTCAACAGATCATACACTTATAGAGTGCTATGAAAAGAATAATTTAAACAAGATATGGGATTATGATTTCACAAGTACAGAAGTTAATATCTATGATAAATTCCTCTCTCTTCCACCTATGGAGGCAGTAGCTTTTTGTAACGGCAATATCGCAAAGATGTTTGATATAAAAACAGGTGAGGTTCTTTATGATCACAATGTCAACGATTCTATTGTTGATATAAGTGACAGAGATGGTGATGGTTGGCCTATATACATAACAAAAAATGGCGGACTTGTAACACCTTCTCCTTCAAGCGGAACCGATTCCGTAATCCTTACCCAATTATTTACTGATGATATAAGCGATGTGGCTATAAGCAGCGGCGTATATGCACATCAACGCTTAGGCAAGGAAATAATATATTATGGTCTATATGTATCAGATCCTGAATGGGTGGAAATAAATGAAGACCTTGTATTAGGACGTCTGCTGGATAGCTTTTACATGATTGAGGATACTCTGGCTATAATAACTTCAGAAAACGATGAACCGACACTGACAGTTATTAATCTTGAAAATAATGATTACTCACAGATGGTTATCGGTGAAACGGGAACCTCTGTTTCACAATATAAAATATTGGGTATCAATTCAGAAACGCTATATATCCTTTCAACAAACTATATAAGCTTTAACATAATTACGATTGATTTGGGAAGCAAAAAAATGGCGGTTTCAGAGGACTTTGATTCCTACTCATATTCATCAATGTTATGCAGCTTCAATGCCGGCAAATTTGTATACATTGTCGAGAAGGGTGGAAAGCAGGCTGTTGTAACCTATGATGTAGAAAAAGGCGATTCAACTTCAGTCGAAATACCTTATGAAATCAATAATTTTTCCGCAGCTCCGGTTTATATAAATAATGCTGATAAGGTTTATTATGCCGGTGAAAATGATTGTATTATTGATTTAAAATCAGAAACCGTAAATGAGGTTAAGCTTCCTGATGACTGGGTTACCACTAACATTATCTCTCCTAACGATTCAGGAAATGAGATTGCGGTTTCAGACGGTTCAAACATATTATTGGTAAATCAAAGCGGTGATATATTATTTACAATCCAATGTCCTGGAACTGAGCCGATTGGAATATCATTCTTAAAGGATAAAAAGGATGAAGAAAAAGAACTCCTCGTTGCCTATAATAACGGTTCACTTTACAGATACAGCACAAAGGACGGACATTTCATAAGTAAATCCGATCTCTCAACCTACCAAAATATGGATTACAAAGCAAGCTTTAGCTTTGACTATGACAACGATATATTATATGTTCAGGTCGGTATGCTGACTGATTTAATTGATTTGAAAAGCATGTATGAAACAGCATGTATTGAAAACAGCCTTGGACATCATATGGCAACTGACAGATTTTACACCACCTCTTACACAAAAAGCGGTGAAAATCACATAGGATACTTCAAACACTACACTACTGATGAGTTAATCCAAAAGGCACATGATATCATAAGAAACGCAGAATTAAGCGATGAACTTAAATCAGAATACGGAATAAAATAAAATTGTCAGGCAGAGGACAGGCACCTTGACACAAAATATAACAGGTGGTTGTGACAGCATTTAGCCCGATTTGTTTAAAATCAAAAGCGAAAATTCGCATATATGTGCTCAGAAATCGAACTGTTTGAGCGTAGCGAGTTT
>JAFUEG010000188.1 GCA_017464045.1 Lachnospiraceae bacterium | reverse complement strand
ATTGACGGAATTAAAAGAGTTCGTTTTATGACCAGTCATCCAAAGGACCTTTCTGACGAGCTAATTAGCGTTATGGCACGGGAAGATAAGATATGTAAGCATTTACATCTTCCTGTTCAATCCGGCTCCACAGATATTTTAAAAAGGATGAACAGAAGGTATACGAAGGAAAGCTATCTTAATCTTGTTGATAAGATAAAGAAGGCTATGCCGGATATATCACTTACAACAGATATAATTGTCGGATTTCCGGGTGAAACAGAAGAGGATTTTCAAGACACGCTGGATGTCGTAAAAAAGGTCGGTTATGACCAGGCATATACCTTTATATACTCCAAGCGAACAGGAACTCCGGCTGCTGATTATGATAATCAGGTGCCTGAGGATGTGATTAAAGAGAGATTTCCGAGACTTCTTAAGGCAGTAAGTGAAAATAATAATATTAAAAGGTACGAGGGACAGATAAAAGAGGTACTTGTAGAAGAAATAAACGGGCAGGATAAAAGTCTTGTTTCCGGAAAGACGGAGGAAAGCCTGACGGTACATTTTAAAGGAAGTGCGGATTTAATCGGTGAATTTGTAAATGTTAGGCTTGATGAATGTAAGGGCTTTTACTTTATGGGAACAAAGGAGGACTAGATTGTGGCAAAGCTTTCACCTATGATGGAGCAATATTTAGCAACTAAAGAGCAATACAAGGATTGTATATTGTTTTACAGATTGGGCGATTTTTATGAGATGTTTTTTGATGATGCGCTTCTTGCATCTAAAGAGCTCGAGCTTACTCTGACCGGTAAGGACTGCGGCTTGGAGGAGCGTGCACCTATGTGCGGTGTGCCTCATCATGCGGCGGATATATATATAAACCGCCTTATTGAAAAGGGATATAAGGTGGCAATCGGTGAGCAGGTTGAGGATCCGAAGCTTGCCAAAGGGCTTGTAAAACGAGAGGTTATCCGTATAGTTACTCCGGGTACCAATATGTCGCAGGAAACCCTTGATGAAACAAAAAATAATTATCTTATGTGTATATCCTATCATAATTTTAAGTATGGTATATCTGTCGCTGATTTATCTACAGGTGTATTTAAGACATGCACTATATCAACTGCCGAAAAAGTAATTGATGAAATCAATAAATATCAGCCTTCGGAAATAATTTATCAGGATACCTTTTTAAGCTCGGGAATTGATATAAGCTTAACTGTTGACAAGTTAAACATAGCTGTATCAGAGGCTCCGGAGCATTATTTTAATTATGATTCATGTGAAGATAATTTAAAGAGACATTTCAATATATCATCCGTATCAGGGCTTGGCTTAAATGATTTTCCGGAGCTTGTGGTTTCCTCCGGTGCTATGCTTCAGTATCTATATGATACACAGATGAGTTCACTTAAACATATTAATCATATCGAGCTTTATTCTGTTGATTCATACATGATTATTGATTCTTCGACAAGAAGAAATCTTGAGCTAACAGAGACGCTTCGCGATAAACAAAAGAAGGGCTCTTTGCTTTGGGTTTTGGATAAGACAAAAACCGCTATGGGTGCCCGTAAGCTTAGAGAGTTTATAGAACAGCCTTTGGTAGATATAGGTATGATAGAAAGACGTTTTGATGCTATAGAAGCACTCAATAATTCTCTTATTACAAGAGAGGAATTGAGAGAATATCTTAATTCTATCTATGATCTGGAAAGACTTATGACAAGGATTTCTCTTAAGACTGCCAATCCGAGAGATATGCTTGCCTTCAAGAATTCAATTATTTATCTGCCGGATATAAAGCATCTTTTAAAGGAACTTGATTGCGACGTATTTAATGAAATCTATGGTGATATGGACGAGCTTACTGACCTTTATGAGCTTCTTGATGCTGCCATAGTTGAAGAGCCTCCTATAGCCATAAAAGAGGGCGGAATCTTTAAATCCGGTTATATGGAAGAGATTGACAGACTTAAGGTTGCTAAAAGTGAATGCAAAAACTGGCTTGCAGAGCTTGAGGATGCAGAGCGTGAGGCTACGGGAATTAAGAACCTGAGAATAAAATATAATAAGGTGTTCGGCTATTATTTTGAAGTTACCAATTCCTTTAAAAATATGGTACCTGAATACTTTATCAGAAAACAGACCTTAACAAATGCTGAAAGATATACAACGGATAAACTCGATGATTTATCAAATACAATACTTGGTGCGGAGGATAAGCTTTTTGCTTTAGAGTATGAAACATATGTTGCACTTCGTGATAAAATAGGTGAGGCTATAACAAGGGTTCAGAAAACTGCACATTATATAGCCGAAATAGATGCATTTGCATCTCTATCCTATGTAGCGGAGAAAAATAATTATGTCAGACCGTCTCTAAATGACAAAGGTATAATAGATATTAAAAACGGCAGACATCCTGTGGTTGAAAAGGTTTTAGGCAATGATATGTTTGTTTCAAATGATACATATCTTGATAATGAGGACAATCGTATATCAATTATTACAGGACCTAATATGGCAGGTAAATCGACATATATGAGACAGACTGCGCTTATTGTACTTATGGCACAGCTTGGTTCGTTTGTTCCTGCTGAAACTGCGGACATTGGCATAGTTGACAGGATATTTACCAGAGTCGGTGCATCGGATGACCTTGCTTCCGGTCAGTCTACATTTATGATAGAAATGAATGAGGTTGCAAATATCCTTAGAAATGCTACT
>JAFUEG010000187.1 GCA_017464045.1 Lachnospiraceae bacterium | reverse complement strand
ATATCCGCCATCGCTTCTTCCCTCCGGACTCTCCAAAAGCGGCATAAGATGCACATAATTAACCCCGCATTCCAAAAGATAATCAAGATGCTTTTTTACACCCTTTAAATCCTTTGCAAAGCAATTGGTATACATGAGCATACCTAGCATTTCATTTCCGGCAAACCAATCCTTTACAACATTTCTTGCCTCGTCCCAGTCCTTAAGCACATCGCTTCTGTTCGAATAATATCCGTAAAGCATTTTTACAAAGTACTCAAGCGCCTGCATATCATTGTCATAAAGCTCACAGTAAAGCCACTTGAGCTCGTCATAATACTTTGAAAGGCGCTCATTAAAGGTTTTATCCCATTTTTTATTAATCATAATTCACCCTCACTAAAAGTGTCGTATTTTTGTAATCGTTTTCAACCATAATTATAATTCATATGGAGATATTAATCAAGAAAAAATATTTAGTGATAACATAGGCGTGAGTCTTGTCACATATCTTTTTAATACCATATGCTAAACGACTTCAAGTTGGGATAAAAAATAAGCAGGCGTATATAAGAGCATTTGACCCGATTTGCGTTAAATCAATAGCGAAAATTCTTTATGTGGTGCGTTAAAAAAATCGAACTGTTTGAGCGTAGCGAGTTTTCGATTTTTAGCACCTATAAAGAATTTGAGCGCTTTGATTTAGCAAATTGATGGTTAGCTCTTATATATACCTGCTTATTTTATTCCAACTGAAGTCGTTAGTATAGATGTGACAAGGCTCACGCCCATGGCACATAATAGGAAAGAGCTTACCCTTGAAGTTCTTTTCAACCCGCCCACGATGTCTCTCCCTACATCACAGGTGCGCTAATCATCTGCTTACGCAGAACGACTTCAAAAATAAGCTCTAACCATATCATGCTCCCCTCTTGCTCCCCGTGGGAGCATGATATCTTTCAGTAACCCTTTTATATAGTAACCCCAAAATAGTAAAACTTTTTATCTTGCAAACTGTTTAAGAATTCTGTCAAGCCTTGTTGCCATCTCTTTATTTTCTTCAGACTGAACACGGATTTCTCCGGCTATATCGGAAGTATCTTCATTCTTTTCTACGATAACATTTATTGCCTCAAGATTATCATCTGTGATGACGGTAACATTTTTAACTCTTTCGGATATGTCTTTTACAGAATCCTCAAGTCTTTCTACATTATCCTTTATCTCGGTAAGACTGCTTCTGATTTCTGAAACATTGTCCTTATAATCCGAAGACTGGTCGGCAAATTTCTTAAATCTTTCGACCATATCCGTAGCTATGAAATCAAGTATATCGGTAAAGCATCTGTTTACTACACTTATACTCTCGTTAGCTTCAGTACATAAGGTCTGGATAGCTGCTGCCGTGCTTGTGGAGTTATAAGCAAGATTGCCTATCTCGTCTGCTACAACCGCAAATCCACGTCCTGCCTCACCGGCTCTTGCAGCCTCAATTGAAGCATTGAGTGAAAGCAGGTTTGTCTGTCCCGATATATCCAAAATCTCTGATGCAAGATCATTTATCTTGGCAAGACTTCCAAGTCTTTCAATTGCCTCATCCACGGATTTCTTGGTTTTAATAAGCTTATCCTGACCGCTTTCATAAGCATCGGAAGCCTGATTTCTCATAGCCTCTGCGCTTGATAATACATCTTCACTGGTTCCAACCGAGGATTCAATGTGATTAACTATGCCATCGACAACATCATCGATATTGGATATCTCGTCATTGACACCCCTCATCATCTCATTGGTATTTTCAAGCTGGGCTGAAAGCTCTTCCGCCGTAGCCATGTCATCCGTTACATTTCCAACAAGCTTTGTAGAGGTCTCATGCAGCTGCACAGCCTTGTTATCAAGTATTCCACAGCACTCCTGCAGAGTTCCCGTAATCTCCCTAAGCGAAGATGTAAGGCTTATGGTCGCCGAAGAGATATTTCCTATCTCATCATTTCTTGCAGAATAACCGTTCATGTTATTCTTATCCGATATATCAAGATTCTTTAATTCAATAAGGCTCTTATCGATTGCCTTCATCGGCTTAAGCATTCTGCTTATAAGAATGTATGAAATGATACAAAGTATAGCTACTGCGCATATACTGAATATAATCAGATTTGTCTTAAGCTTTGCTGTGGATGCGAAAACCTCGCTGTTCTTATCTGAGAGCAGGAAAATCCAACCGTAATCAGCCATATAATAATAGCCTGCTATATATTTTTCATCTCCCTTTTTGTACTCTACGTAACCGCTTTGATCCTCTGCACTACCTGCAAGCTTCTCGCATAAATCTGTTATGTAAGCTTCTTCAACAGGTGCAGCCACAAGCTCTTCATCGGCATTGAAAATGTACTCACCCTTATTTACATTTACCATGCAGTACTCGGCACTTTCGAGTCCCTTAAGGCTTAAGTTATCAAGTATGGATATAAGTCCTGTTGTAAATACACCGCCGCCTACAAGTCCTGCCGGATTGCCATTTTCATCATAAACTGCTTTATAAAGTGAAACTATCTGCATACCACTCGCAGGTGAGATGATGATACCTGTGTTATAAACGCCGTCGCCCTGGGCAAGCATAGCGTCCTGAAGTGCTTTAAGCGGATCACCTTCACGTGTTGTGATACCTACTACCTTAGCATTGGTATGTGTTAAAACGTGGGTATTCCATTCACTGGCATATAATCCCTCGAGATTTTCCACATCTGCCGAGAAGGTTTCCGTATATTTCTGTGCCTTTGCAAATGCTTCCTCATCTGTCGGATTCTGAAGAAGATTTAAAATCTCACCGGCTCTGCTGTAAGCCGTTAAGGTTTTTTCCGTCTCCTTGACATAGTTTTTAATTATCTCGCTTCTTTCCTCAACTACAGTTTCAAGATTATCAGTGATATTTTTCTTTTTGTCCTTGGTAACAGTCTTTATAATAATAATAGAAAGTCCGATCATTACAATCAGCTGAACCAAAAGAATGCAAAAAACGATTTTTTGAACCAATGATAGTCTTAAACCACTTTTATTTCCGTCCATTTTCATCCTACTGTCACATTATATGATTTCGACATAACATAATGTAATTATATTACT
>JAFUEG010000186.1 GCA_017464045.1 Lachnospiraceae bacterium | reverse complement strand
TCAACATCTACTACCGGCTGAACAAAAGACTTAATAAAATTATGTGGATACTCCGGAACAACCATATATACTCCATATCCAACTCCACATATAATAACAATAACAAGCAAAACCTTTAACAACTGTTTCATAATTTTTTCCTCCTAGATTAATTAGATTAATACTCCCTTAAAATAATTCCTTCTCAAGCTGGTTGATATAAGAATCAAGAAGCTGCATACGCTTTGTATATTCTGCTCTTGCGGCATCTGTCTTACATCTTCTTATCTTCGGCTTATTGATTCTGTAATAATTCTTAATTCTGTAATATGCCTTCTTGTAGCTTGCCTCATCCTCACAGGCGGTTGCCATAGCATCCCATATTACACTGACAGCCCCTACCTCATCAAGTAAATCGGCATCCATAACTATCTTACACTCAAGTGAAAGCTCTGACTCGGTATCCTTATCCTCATGTATCATAATTATCTATCCGACTATTTTTATAATCTCCGGCTCAACACCTATACTGTCAAGGAATTCGACTGCAAGCTCTGCTCCAACCTCTTCATGTGGTCTTTCGCTATCCCAGCCAATATCATGAAGCAAAGCGGCAAGTGCTATAATATCTATATCTCCGCCAAGCTTTGCCTGAAGTTTAATAGCCCATCTATATACACGCATAGTATGCTCATATCTGCTTCTGAAAGGATAGTTGGAAGGTCGTCCATTTTCAGTAGTCATCTTCTTAACATATTCAATTACTTCTGAATAATTCATAACCAAGCCCTCTTAAATCCGTATATTTAACGCTTCTACCCGCATTATTATCATATATTGTAACATTTAATTGCCAAAATTACAACCTTTAAATGTAACCGGCGTAAGCTTTTCTCATATTTTATTTCATTTTACTACAATTTGCTATGAATTTATAAATAAATATGGAAATTACCGTCGAAATAAGTTATTATATTGAAAGACATATGTATATGAATGTTGAAAGGAGACAATTATTATGAAAGCATACAAAGATATGAGCAGAGAAGAACTTTTATCTTTGAAAAATGCTCTTTGCGAGCAATATAAAGAGGAAGAGGCAAAGGGTCTTTCCCTCAATATGGCAAGGGGAAAGCCTGGGCAGTCGCAGCTTGCACTTGCAATGCCTATGCTGGATGTAATTAACAGCTCATCAGATATGAATACCGTACTAGGAAATGACACGAGAAACTACGGTGACCTTGACGGTATCGGGGAATGCCGCCGCCTTATGGCAGGTATGATGGGTGTAGAAAAGGACAATGTTATCGTATGCGGTAACTCAAGCCTTAATATTATGTACGATACCGTTTCACGTTCCATGACCTTTGGCGTAAACGGTTCCACTCCTTGGTGCAAGCTTGACAAGGTAAAATTCCTTTGTCCTGTACCGGGCTATGACAGACATTTTAAGATAACTGAGGTTTTCGGAATAGAGATTATAAATATTCCTCTCGGAACCGATGGTCCCGATATGGATATGGTTGAGCAGTATGTAAATAACGATGCTGCGGTTAAAGGAATCTGGTGTGTGCCTAAGTATTCAAATCCTACCGGTATCTCCTATTCGGATGAGGTTGTAAGGCGTTTTGCCAATCTTAAGCCTGCCGCAGAGGATTTTAGAATTTACTGGGACAATGCTTACTGCATCCACCATCTTTACGAGGACACTCAGGATGAAATTCTTAACATCCTTACCGAGTGTGAGAAAGCAGGTAATCCGGATATGGTTTACATCTTCTCTTCAACCTCCAAGATAAGCTTTCCGGGTTCGGGTGTGTCTGCAATCGCAACCTCCCTTACCAATATCGAATACATCAAGAAATATATGACGGTTCAAACTATCGGACATGATAAGATAAACCAGCTTCGTCATGTAAGATTCTTTAAGGATATTAACGGTCTTAAGGCTCATATGAAGCTCCACGGCGAGCTGCTTCGCCCTAAATTTGAGGCAGTTCTTACCACTCTTGAAAACGAGCTTGAAGGTCTTGAAATCGGCTCATGGATTAAACCTCGTGGTGGCTATTTCATCTCCTTTGATGCTATGCCGGGCTGTGCAAAGGCCATCGTTAAAATGTGTAAGGACTTAGGTGTTGTTCTTACAGGTGCGGGAGCAACCTATCCGTACGGCAGGGATCCACAGGATTCCAACATACGTATAGCTCCTTCCTATCCAACACCTGAAGAAATGCTTGAAGCTTCCAAAATCTTCGTACTCTGCGTAAAGCTTGTAAGCATAAAAAAGCTTCTCGGCGAAGAAGTATAAAACATTCTGTAAAGCAAAAAAGTCACCGGTCAAATCCGGTGACTTTTTTTTATTCATCCTCTAATTTGTCGGAGAAGATTTTTTCATCATCTTCATCTTCTGTATCGTCAGGTTCATCTGTTACAAGGTATACCTTGAGGCATCTGTAAAACAGGGCACCGTTTACATATCCCATAGCACCGAATCCTAACAGGATATATCCTGATATAGCAAGTGCGGGTGCATAGTATACTCCAAATGCCATAAGTGCGGTAATTGCAAGGACTGCAAGGGTAGTCGGAAAAAATTTGATGGATAAAAGGAATGCATTTCTTATCTGAACCTTTATACCGTTATCAAACTTTGCCTGAAGCGGAAATACAAATATAAAAATCATGGCTGCTACCATAAGCATAACAACACTTACAATAATCATAATTCTTGCAACTCCGAGTCTTGCCTCCTGCCACTGCTTAAGCCAGAACCAAAGATCAACACCGAATACGAACAATGCCAATGCCATTATTAAAAATATTAATATCCCCTGCTTTAAGTTCTGCTTAAAGCTCTTAAAGAAATATTTTGCCACATAACCTTCGCCGACTGTTATTCCTTTCATTGCCGTATAATAAAGTGCCGTAAGTGCAGGTCCGATTGTAACAATCGGTACACAGCAAAGCGAAAAAACAATCGACAGAATAAACACATCTCCTACACGATTTAATAATCGCATAAACATACTATCATAATTAAAGCCTTCCGCTGCCATAATAAATCTCCAATCCTCAAAACATACAATGCTGTAATTTTCTGTTTAAATAATATAAAACGAGCCCGAAAGCCCGTTTTTAATAATAACATCATTTTTTGAATATTTCAATAAAAACGGACACGGCCGCATTAGATGTAAACTCAATCTAAGCGGCCAACCCCCGAATACTATTTATCTGTTTTTTCTAATTTGCATTTGTAAATCCGTAGCATGCCTCGTCAAGCAGATTATCGTTTGCGTCATATATTCTGAACAATGTCCAATAGTAACCGTATTCAGGCTCCCAGATTGTCCATAATGATTT
>JAFUEG010000185.1 GCA_017464045.1 Lachnospiraceae bacterium | reverse complement strand
GCCAAGGTTGGTCTTTCACTGTTACTTTCCAATGATGAAGAGTTTGCTTTAAAGGAAGCGGAAAAAATCAAATTGCTCAATGCCGAACGAAAGGATATGACTGAGGAGGGGACAAAAAGAGCTATAGAAATTGTTGAAAAGGATTATAAAGATGATATAATTTTAGTTATATATGTGCCGGGACTTCATGAAAGCTTAGCAGGGATTGTTGCAGGGAGAATAAAGGAAAAATATTACAAGCCGACGCTTTTGTTCACCGATGGTGAAGACGGTATCTTAAAAGGTTCAGGACGTTCCATAGAAGGATATAATATGTTTGATGAGCTTAATGCCATAAGACAGCATTTCCTCAAGATGGGTGGGCATGAGATGGCAGCAGGTTTTTCTATCGAAAAGGAAAAGCTTGAAATTGTTAGAAATGAATTAAACATACGGCAGTCTCTTACCGGTGATGACCTGACATATAAGGTTCATATAGATGTGGCTATGCCGTTTTCGTATATAACGCCAAAGCTTATAAATGAGCTTGAACTTCTTGAACCATTTGGAAAGGATAATCCTAAACCTTTATTTGGACAGAGTAATTTAGGTGTTGTAAGGTTAAGATTTATGGGCAAGGATAATCAATTTGGACGCATAACGTTTCAAGACGAAAATGGGTTTAGGATTGAAGCAGTGGATTTTAAGATTAATTCTTTTATAGAATGCATAAAAATGTGGTTTGGAGAGCAGGAATGTGATAAAATGTTAATCGGACAGCCAAATAACATCAAGATAAATGTTGCATATCACCCGGAACTTAATTATTATAATGGTAATACATATATTCAGATTAGACCGGACAGATATCAAAAAGCGTAGGAGGTATTATTTAAAAATGAAAGATATAAAAGATTATATTACAAGTATACCTGATTTCCCAAGTGAGGGTATAATATTTAGAGACATTACAAGTGTTCTTGAAAATGAAGAGGGATATTCTCTTGCGATTGATGAGATGAACAAGTTCCTTGACGGAGTTGATTACAATGTAATTGCAGGAACCGAATCAAGAGGTTTTATATTTGGAGCTCCGCTTGCTTATATTAATAAAAAGAGCTTTGTTCCCGTAAGAAAGAAGGGCAAGCTTCCAAGAGAGACTATAGAAAGAAGCTATGAGCTTGAGTATGGCACAGCTACCATAGAAATACATAAGGACGCTATCAAGCCGGGTGATAAGGTGGTTTTGGTTGATGACCTTATAGCTACAGGCGGAACCATAGAAGCTGCCGCAAAGCTGATTGAGGAGCTTGGCGGTGAGGTTGTCAAGATGGTATTTTTGATTGAGCTTATCGACCTTAAGGGAAGAGAAAAACTTAAGGATTACAAAATTGATTCGGTCATTCAGTATGAAGGCGAATAAGTAGTATAATAGTTTTTATTTTTGAAATATATCATAGCAAAATAACGATTAATATAATAAGACATTAATTTGTATGTTTTTTAAGGGTAAGGAGAGTGATACTATGTCGGATTTAACTAAATCGGGTACAGCAAAAATAGCACATAGTACATTAAAAAATGATCTCAGTACACCAAGTGATTTTACACCGCCGGAGGAGCTTTATGAACAGTTAAAGGCAACTGTTTTAAGGTACCATCCTTCTGATGATTTAACTATTATTGAGAAGGCTTATAAGGTGGCGGCAGATGCACATGAAGGTCAAAAACGTAAGTCGGGTGAACCGTATATAATTCACCCTCTTTGTGTTGCGATTATTTTGGCTGAATTGGAATTGGATAAAGAAACCATAGCTGCCGGTCTTCTGCATGATGTTGTAGAGGATACGGTTATGACAAGCGAGGAAATATCCAAAGAGTTTTCGCCGGAGATAGCACTTTTGGTGGATGGTGTTACAAAGCTTACCCAATTGGATTTATCACAGGATAAAATAGAGGTTCAGGCTGAAAACCTAAGAAAGATGTTTTTGGCTATGGCTAAAGATATAAGAGTTATTCTTATAAAGCTTGCCGACAGACTTCATAACTTAATGACTCTTCAGTAACAGTCTCCGGCAAAGCAGATAGAAAAATCCCGTGAGACCATGGATATATATGCACCGCTTGCGCACAGGCTTGGTATATCCAAAATCAAGATTGAACTGGATGATTTATCTATGAGATATCTCTATCCGGATGTATATGAAAATCTTAAGGAAGAGATTGCAAATTATGTCTCGGCAGGTGAGGAATTTATCAATCATATGGTTGATGAAGTAAGCAGCTATATGAAGGAAGCCGGCATAGAGGCAGAGGTCGACGGAAGAGTCAAGCATTTATTTAGTATATATAAGAAGATGGTTACTCAGGAGAAAACTCTTGACCAGATTTATGATATACATGCCATAAGAATTAAGGTTGAAAATGTAAGGGACTGCTATGCGGCGTTGGGTATAATCCATGAAAAATACAAGCCAATACCGGGACGATTTAAGGATTATATTGCCATGCCTAAATCCAATATGTATCAGTCACTTCATACTACACTTATCGGACCTGAGGGTAAACCATTTGAGATTCAGATAAGAACTTATGAGATGCACAGAACAGCTGAGTATGGTATTGCTGCACATTGGAAATACAAGGAAGGCGGTAATACCAAGGAATCAGAAGAAAAGAAGCTTAGTTGGTTAAGGCAGATACTTGAGTGGCAGACAGATACTACTGATAATAAAGAATTTGTGAGTGCAGTAAAAACAGATTTAAATATTTTTTCCGATCAGGTTTATTGCTTTACTCCGGCAGGTGATGTAAAAAATCTGCCTAAGGGTTCGACACCGATTGACTTTGCATATATCATCCACACAGCAGTTGGTAACAAGATGGTTGGAGCAAGGGTAAACGGTAAGCAGGTTCCTATAGAAACCGAGCTTCACAACGGAGACCGTGTTGAGATTATTACTTCACAAAATTCCAAGGGCCCAAGCCTTGACTGGTTAAATGTCGTTAAGAGTACTCAGGCTAAGACTAAGATTAATCAGTGGTTCAGACTTGAAAATAAAGAAGACAATATGCAAAAGGGACGTGATGCCATAAATGCATATTGTAAGTCAAAGGGTATTGTCGCTTCTGATATTATGAAACCTGAATTTATGGACAGGGTTTTAAAGAAGTACAACTTTGCAAACTGGGATGCGCTTTTGGCAAGTATAGGTCATGGCGGCATCAAGGAAGGACAAATAGTAAATCGTCTTCAGGAAGAGTATAAAAATGAGCTTGCAAGAAAGGTTACTGAAGAGGATATAGTTGAAAAGATAAATACGCCGGGACGTTCTGCCAAGAATAACCGTGAGGGAATTATCGTAAAGGGAATAGATGATGTGGCTGTGAGATTCTCACAGTGCTGTGCTCCGGTTCCGGGAGACGAGATAGTAGGATATATAACCAGAGGAAGAGGTATATCCATTCACAGAACGGACTGTATTAATATTCTATGCATGAGTGAGCTTGACCGCGAGAGACTTATCGAAGCAGAGTGGGCTCAGGATCAGGGTCAAAGCAGTAATCTTTATACTGCAGAGATTAATGTATATGCGGTGGAAAAGCAGGGGCTTGTATTTGCGCTTACTAAGATATTTAACGAGGAAAATATCAATCTGACAGGATTAAATGTACGTCTCAGCAAGCAGGGTAAGGCTACCATATCAGTCAAGTTTGATATACATTCCAAGGATCAGCTTATGAAGATAATATCCAAGGTAAGAAATATTGAGGGAGTTATCGATATCGAGAGAACCACAGGTTAGTTAAGCAGGTAAACAGGTTATAAACAAAGCAGCAGGCTTTCCAATAGTCTGGTTATATAGAAAGGAAAAAACATGGCTAATATTATTACAGTTACCAATGTGCTCGGTCCTCTTGCGACAAACTGCTATATGGTTGTGAATACCGACACAAGAGAAGCACTTATTGTTGACCCTGCCGATAAGGCGGATTTTATCATAAAAAGATGTAAGGAACAGCAGTATAAGATTGCCGGTATTTTGCTGACACATGGACATTTTGACCATATCAGGGCGGTACCTGGACTTAAGAAGGAATATCCGGATATCAAGGTATATGCAGGTAAGGAAGAAGAGGATGTATTAAAAAATGTCCATGTCAATATGACGGTTGATTTTCCGCCTGAGATGACATTGGATGCAGACGTTTACGTTGATGATAATGAGGTACTTGAATTGATTGGCGCAAAGATAAAATGTCTCCATGTGCCGGGACATACCAAGGGCGGTATGTGTTATTATTTTGAGGATAATAAGATAGTATTTTCGGGTGACACTCTTTTTGAAATGAGTGTCGGACGTTCTGATTTTCCGACCGGAAGCTGGGAGGACCTTATAGAAAATATAAGTGCCAAGCTTCTTTCACTCCCTGAGGACGTGGTTGTATATTCGGGACATGGCGGTAAAACCACCGTAGGAAGAGAAAAGAGAATGAATCCGTTCTTTTCGGATTTTTAGTTTGGAGTATATAAAATGATTTTGCTTAAGCAAAATGTACAGGATTACAATAATGATTTGCGTGCCATGCTTATGGCATTTTTCCCGGGTGAAAAAATCGTGGATTATGAGAAACATATAAAAAGAGCATCTGATAATCAGCATGACGAGGATGATGACAAAGTAAGGTTTTTATTGTCAGCGTCTTTTAAAGAAAATAATACGACGGAATTGTCTGTTGATTTGGTAAATGATAAATCAGCCGGAGAAAAAGAATATCTTGTAAAGGGCGATTATAAAGACAGGAAAATATTTCGCAATGATTTAAAATTGGCAGTTTACAGGCTGCTTTGTGATTTTACCGGCAGAAAGCTTCCTTGGGGAGACCTGACCGGTGTCAGACCGACCAAGATTGCCATGAAGAAAATCCGTGAGGGTAGGTCACGTGAGGAAGTAGCAGATTATTACAAAACTACATATGATACCGGCGACAGCAAGGCCAATCTTAGCTTTGATGTTGCTGATAAGGAGCTTAAGCTAATAAAAGATATTGACCTTAAAAATTCCTACTGTTTATACGTAGGAATTCCGTTTTGCCCGAGCAGATGTCTTTACTGTTCATTTACGGCTTATGCGATAGCACTTCATGACGATAAGG
>JAFUEG010000184.1 GCA_017464045.1 Lachnospiraceae bacterium | reverse complement strand
GGCTCTTATCAGACCATCAAAAAGTGTTCAGGATATGGAGGTTAAATCCGTAAAGAAGAAATATAAGAGTGCAAACTTTGCAGCAGGCTGTTCCAGAGAGGTCATTGAACGTGGAGCGGAAATGATGGGAATCGAGCTTTCGGAGCTTATCCAAAAGACGATACTTGCCATGCGAAGCTGTGAGGAAAGTGTTAATGAAGTTATGAAGGAATATGAGTGATAGAAAGAGTGACTTGGGCGTGAACCTTGTCACTCTTTTTAATGGGTTATTAGCTTAGTTGATAACCCATTATTTTTTTTGCTTATTATCATTCAAAACGATAGCGAAACATCGGTTTTATCAAATTTACAAAGGCCTGTGCATAGTGTTAATATCACAGCATATTCAAAAAAAGAAAAGAGGTAATTTTTATGAGAAAACATTTAAAGAAAAAAATTGCAGGTTTACTTACAGCGAGCTTTATAGTCGCAAGTTTATTTACCGGATGTGGTAAGAAGGAAGAAAAGAAGGATGACAACCAGACAGTTGCGGAGGCTACGGAGGCAGCAGAAGGCAGTGAGGTTGACACCGAGGCACCGGTAGAAAAAAGAAAGATAGTTATAGCTACATCGGGATCAGGTCCTGAACCGTTTTGCTATACAGATGAGAGCGGAGAACTTACAGGTTATGATATAGAGCTTATAAGACTTGTATTTGAGGGGCTTCCACAGTATGATGTGGAATTTGCAGTCTGCGAGTTCCAGTCGATATTTACAGGAATTGATACCGGTATCTATCAGGTAGGCTTAAACCACCTTGGATATAACAAGGAAAGAGCAGAGAAGTATCTTTATACAGATACCTATGATGTAGGAAGTCATTCCATAGCAGTAAGAAAAGGCTATGATGAGATAAAGTCACTTGCTGATATAGGTGGTCACAGCACACAGATAACAGCAGCAAGTGCCAATGAAACAACCTTCCTTCGATACAATGAGGAACACCCGGACAATCCGCTGGATCTTACTTATATAGAGGTTGACAATACACTTGTTGATGTTGCAAACGGTGTGGTTGATTTTGAGTATTTCACAACCGCAACCTTAGAGGCACAGATTGCTGAAAAAGGACTTGAGGATAAGATTGATTTAATTCCTGTACCTATTGAGGATTCAGAGAATTTCACAGGTGGACTTTAGGTTATATTCTACATCGTTGCTAAGGATGATACACAGCTTGCAGATGATATTAATGCAAGAATTGAGGAGCTTATAGCTGACGGTACAGTTGCCGAGCTTAGAGCAGAGTGGTTTGGTGACAGCGCAGATGAGCTTACACTTGAGTATGTTGAAAGATGTAAGGAATACATCGCAAATGAACTCTCAGAATAGGAATAAACTCAGTAAATAAGAGGGGATAAGTATGTTAAATATATTTGATATTGATGTGGTTTTTAAAGATGTAAAATCATTATTACTGTTTGTTCCTATAACTCTCTATATATCCGTGATTTCAGGAATCATCGGATTGGTGCTTGGCTTTTTGCTTGCAGTTGTAAGGATAAAAAAGATTCCTGTGCTTAATCAGATTGTAGGTGTATTTATATCCTTCATGAGAGGTACGCCGATTATAGTGCAGCTATACATCACCTATTTTGGTATACCGATTGCATTTATGTATATAAATTACTATAAGGGAACTAATCTTCAGGTGGCAAATGTACCGCCTATAGTATACGCGTTATTTGCACTTGCACTTAACACGGGAGCATTTTGTTCAATTATTATTCAGTCTGCATTTGAGGCAATCAATCAGGGTGAGATAGAGGCGGCGGCAGCTCTCGGAATGACGGGAAGACAGAGAATGTTCCGAATCATCATACCGGAGGCACTTGAGCTTGCACTTCCTAATCTGGGTAATCAGTTTATAGGACTTATAAAGGGAACCTCGCTTGCGTTTACCTGTTCTGTGGTTGAGATGACTGCGCAGGCCAAGATAATAGGAGCAAGAGGATACAGATATTTTGAAGCATACGTAGCCTTAGCGATTATTTACTGGATTATGATAATAGTTATTGAACAGCTTATCAAGCTTATACTTCATCTTGTTAAGGTACCTGATATAGTAGGTGACATAGAAGATAAGAAGCTTTACAAAAAGCAGAAAAAACTCCTTAAAAAGCAGGGAGGGTTACTGTAATGATTAAAATACGTGATATAAAGAAAAGTTTTTTTTCAAATAAGGTATTGGACGGAATAAGCTTTGATATCGAAGCCGGCGATGTAGTCGCCATAATCGGCCCCTCCGGTACAGGTAAGTCCACCCTGCTAAGATGTATCAACAGTATTACAAAGCCTGACGACGGAGTAATAGAGTTTGACGATTTTAAATTTGATACAAAGGATCACAGTAAAAAAGATTTGATAGAGCTTAGAAAAAAGACCTCAATGGTATTTCAGCAGTTCAATCTTTTTTCAAAAAAGACTGTTCTTAAAAATGTTATGGAGGGCTTAACCGTTGTCCAAAAGATTCCTAAAAAGGAAGCAAAGG
The DNA here is from genome assembly GCA_017464045.1 of Lachnospiraceae bacterium. The sequence goes on along the minus strand of JAFUEG010000184.1, from coordinate 2,990 downwards.
AGATTGCCATAAAGGAGCTTACAAAGGTTCATATGGATGATAGGCAGCAGTATTATCCAAAGCATCTTTCGGGAGGACAACAGCAAAGGGTTGCCATAGCAAGAGCCATTGCCATGCAGCCGGAGCTTTTACTTTTTGATGAGCCGACCTCCGCACTCGATCCGGAGCTTGTGGGAGAGGTACTTGATACGATCAAGGAGATAGCCAATGAGGGTTACACGATGATTGTTGTATCTCATGAGATGAGCTTCGTAAGAAATGTGGCTACCAAGGTTATATTTATGGAAAACGGAAAAATTGTTGAGATGGGAACGGCAAGTCAGATATTTGACTCCCCTCAAAATGAAAGAACCAAGGAATTTCTGATTAAGAACAGAGTTGTTATACAGCCTGAATACAGTATCTGATTGGGCTTTTATCAGCTATATAATATTTTATGGTGATTATCAAAAGGTGAGAGAAAGGAGAAAATCCGATTAAAAAAATCAATTGGATTTTACGTGTTTGCTATGAGTAAAAAATTGATTAAGCATGCCGATTTATTTGACGGTAAAAATGAAAAATTAAAGGAAAATGTTAATATCGTTATAGAAAATAATCTTGTAAAGGAAGTTTTTTCAGGAGAGATTTCAGAAGAAAATTTTGATGAAATAATAGATGCATCCGGGTTTACAGCAATTCCCGGACTTACCGATGCCCACGTTCATGTTTCACATAATCAAAGTGACAGGAATTATGAGGCAAGAGTTGATGAGATGGCGGTAAGAAGTACAAGGGTTGCCAAGGATATGCTGTTTCGTGGTTTTACTACCATTAGAGATGCGGGCGGGGTTACTTATGGGTTAAAGAAAAATATAGATAATGGCTTCATAGACGGTCCTCGTATATATCCTTCAAATGCATATATATCACAGACCTGTGGCCATGCAGATAAAAGGCACAGTCCGATAGCAGAGCATCTTCCTGACGGAAGCTGGACATCGCCTACTCTTCAGCAGCATTTAAACTATGTTGCAGACGGTCCGGCAGAGGTCTTAAGAGCAGTGAGAGAGCAGTTTATCCTTGGCGCCTCCCAGATAAAAATCATGGCTGGCGGTGGTGTATCAAGTACCTATGATCCCATACAGACAGTGCAGTTTACATATGAGGAAATGAAAGCTGCGGTAGATGCGGCAAAGGATTTCGGAACTTATGTTATGGCACATCTTTATACACCTGCATCTATCCAAAGGGCAGTCAAGGCGGGTGTAAAAAGTCTTGAGCATACCAATCTTATGGATGACGAGACTGCCAAGATAATCAGTGAGACAGCAGATGTTTGGGTTATGCCGGGACCTCAGTTCGGTCGACCGATAGAATCCCATGGAGATAATCAGCCGGAGTCAATATTAAAGAAGGCGGCTTTCGTAAGAGCCGGAGAAGAAATCGCAACCGAAGCAATAAACAAATACAATTTAAATATTGTCTTCGGAACAGATTCCTTCGGTGATCCTGATTATATCGAAAAGCATCAGTTAGAGGATTTTTCATATTTTAAGAAAAGATTCGGAAGCTTTAAGGGACTGGTTGCCGCAACAGGTAATGTATATGAGCTGACAAAGCTTACAACCTATCAGAATCCTTATCCGGATGGAAAAATCGGAGTGCTTGAAGAGGGTTCGTATGCAGACATTTTACTTGTAAAGGGAAATCCTGTTATCGACCTTGATATACTTGCTGATGAGGATAACATTAAGCTTATCATGAAGGATGCAAAGGTTTATAAAAATATTTTATAAGTAAAAGGGATTAAATTAGACAAAATATAATAGTTTTAAGATAAATTGCAAGTAATTTTATTTGATATAAGAAAAAGCTATAACCAATTAGAGATTTTAGGTATTGTACTGATTTTTTAATTTGAGGTAGACTATAATTCATAGCAAAAAAATTAAAATATATTGATTTTCTATATGTTATTATATTATGCTTTGCTATAATAAGATAAAAAATCAGGAGATATCAAAATGACAATTGCCCAGCTTAAATATGTTGTAGAGGTTGCAAAAACAAAATCCATAAATGCTGCAGCCCAGGCACTTTTTATATCACAGTCGGGACTTTCCACTGCGATAAAGGAGCTTGAGGAGGAAATCGGTGTAACGCTTTTTAACCGTACAAACAGAGGTATCAGCATCACAAGTGATGGCGAGACTTTTATTCGCTATGCCAACAATGTGCTGCTTCAGTACAGATTTATGGAGGAAAAATATTTTGGCGGAAGTGAGGTTAAAGCACCTTTCTCTGTTTCCATGCATCACTCAACCTTTGCCACAAAGATATTTGCCCAGATTATAAAGGAGTTCGGCATTGTCGATTACGAATATTCACTTTTTGAAACTACAACCAAGACGGTGCTTGATAATATCAGGCTTGCAAAAAGTGAGCTGGGAGTTCTTTATATAAGCAGCTTTAACAGAGATTACTATGACAAGGTATTTAAGGAATCAGACCTTAGCTTTGAGGTGCTCGGTTCATTTCCGATATGCGCTTATGTAAGTGAAAATCATCCTTTAGCTGATAAAAAAGAGGTTTTGCTCTCTGAACTGGAGGATTATCCTTGCCTTATATTTGATCAGGATGAAAACAGCAGCTTTTATTTTTATGAGGAAATCATAAGCTCATATCAGTATAAAAATATCATAAGAACCAGTGACAGAGGAACAACTCTTGAGCTTTTGGCAGAGACCTTTGCATATTCTGTCGGAATAGGCACATTTTTTGACGAGAAGCATGAGAAGGGACTTACTGCTATCAGTATAAAAACGGATGAAAGGATAGATGTGGGATATATAAAAAGAAATCACACCGTCCTGTCTGAACCCGGCGAAAGATACATAGAACTCTTTAAGCAGTATGTTAAGGAGCAGGGGCTTTGATGCTGATTATATTATAAAAATACGTTTGTAATTATAAATAAATGTGATAAAATGACTTTGGTTTAATAGTAT
>JAFUEG010000010.1 GCA_017464045.1 Lachnospiraceae bacterium | reverse complement strand
TTCCTCAACATCAAGAAGCTGTTCATCATATGCCGCAAAGCTTATATTGTTCATACTGAGCTTAACCTGTGAAAGCTGTTCACTTAAATTTTCTATCTCTTCCTTGGCTTTTTTACCCTCGCTTTCGGCAACGGCAAGACTTATCCTCGCCTCACTTAAAAGCTTTTCATGGTATTCCTTTTCAAGCTTTGCTTCACTGATAGCAGCTAAAAGCTCCTTACATTTTTTATCAAGCTCTTCTTTTTTTGCATCGATATATTTTTTGATATTGTAAATGTATGTATAAAGAAGATCATCATCGTAAGCTGCTCCGCTTCTTATGGTCTTTATTACAAGGTCACACTCATCATATTTCTTTTTATCCTCAAGATATAAAAGGTAATCATTAGTGCTTTCCTTAAAATTATAGTCCTCAAAAAGCGCCTGTGATTTATCCTTATAAGCTTTGGCCTTATCCTTTAAATCCCTTGCCTCTTCTTTTATCTCCTCAAGCTTTCTCTTATCCCTTGAAACCTTAAGGCACTCTATATGCTCACGCTGCTTGTGTTTTTCATCAAGCTTTTCATTTTTCTTTTTTTCAAGAGCCTGCATGTACTCTTCATCATTTCCCGCAAACTCTTCACCCGCCTTATATATACCGGCAAGCATTCTCTTATAATTATCCTGTTCCTCGTAAAGCTCCATAAAGGAATCCACCTTATCTGTAAGCACCTTTATAAGCTCTATCTGATAGTCATAATTTGATATATCCTTTTTCTTCTTGGCAAGTACGGTAAGCTGATCCTTGATATCCATGAGCATACGCGCCATGGATTCATTTCCGGAATCCTCAAGATTGGTTTTTACCATAAATGCTTTTTCTATAATCTCCTCGATAAGAAGATCTTCAACAACCTTTCTGGTTGTCCTGTAATTAGTCTCAAAATATGTTCTTACATGTCCCTCGGTCTTATTGATACCTCTTATAATCTCCCACTGACTGTCGTGAAGTCCAAGGGTACTTATGTATCTTTGGTACTCGCCCTTTCTGTCAAACACCATAACCTTAAGGCTCATATCATTATGCTCTAAATCCTTAAGATATGAACGTAGTCCGCTGTAGGAAATCCTCTCGCCATCCTTGATAAGCGGAAGATTGATTATATCATTTTTATTGAACTCCCTGTAAAGTATGCAATAATTAAAATACTCTACGGAGGCCACATCCTTTGCACCTTCATTTTCCTGCTCGGACTCCTTGGCCTTTCTGGCGCAAAAGCCGGTCGTCATATAGCGGTAGCCCTCATTATCCTCCGGATTGTCAAGCTTCCACTCTATAAGCGAATGAATAACAGAGTTATTGTTACCCGCCCTGAAAAGCTTCTCTATCGGCTGCTTTTCATCAAGGGTAGAATTAGGCAGCATATTTTGCATAAGCAAAAGCATAAGTACACTCTTACCACCACCGTTGGCAAGGTCATAGATAGTATTTTTTCCATACATTCTCATAGTAAAATCATCATAGACCTGGGAGCCGAAATTATATTTTACATTATTTACTCTTATCCTGTTTATACTAGGCATCCTCTCTACCTCCGAGTATCTCGTATATCCTGCCCTTATATTCCTCAAAATAAATTTCTACAATAGCCTTAAATCTGTCTGTCGGATAGTATCTGTCCGAAACCGCAACAAAAAGCTTCTGTTCAATCAAAAAGTTAAATGTAAGCTTGATGTAACCCATGCGTGATGCACGTGATGCTCTGTTTCTTTCCTTATCCTCTGAAGTAACGGTAGGAAGCTCGTCCCATAATAAAGCTATGGATTTGAAGCTTTCTTCTTCCATCTCATCCATGGAATAAACGGATAAATCAGAAGTGAATTTGAGCATGTAATCATTCACACTATCCAGTATGTCTTCAGCTTTAATAAACTCCTTAACCTGATATGATGCCGAATCCTGATAAAATGCAAGAAGAGCATTATACATAATAAAATAAACCACATAAAGCTCCTTATTTACCCTGAGTCCAAGTAATCGCTTCATATCATCATTGGTATAACCAAATATCTTGTTACCCTCACCGGCAGTAAGATAAATTGCATCGTTATATTCATATATGCTCAGATTAAGTTTTTTCATAAGTCTTACAGTTATATCATAAACTGCGGAGTTAGAATAAAACTCCTCGTAAAGCTCCCTCGTATCCGGATCTTTTCTCGACACCTCTTTACCTATAATCAGTGTCGCATATATATCAAGTGCCTTATCCAGACTTCTGTCTTCCATAGTTTCTCCGACCTTTCATCAGTTTCTAATCTTATACCTTTTCAAAAGTCATATCCGTAAGTGTACTTCCGTATCCCTCTATCTCAAACTCTTCACCAAAGGTAATATTAAAATCAATATGTTTAAACTTCTCTTTATCCTCATCCGACATATATGTAACGACCATTTCCTCAAGCAGAGTCTCCTGTTTTTCACACATTCTACTCATGCTGTAAGAGTTCTTGCCTGCAAGATGAACCAAAAAAGCATATAAATCCCTGTTTGAATATATCTCTTTATTGAACTTAATTTCAAGTATACCGTTAAACTCCTTAAGCGTAATTTTGTTCCACTTGTCAAGCTGATCCAGGAGTTCATAAAAAAGCTTGGCAAAATTCATTCCGATTTTCTTATCCAGAATTTCATCCTCATACATAAAGTCAAGATCAAGCTCTTTTTTCTCGACCTTCTCACCCTTACTTCCATCCTCCACCTTAAGTGTGAGAATATTATCAACGGATTTTGCCGAAAATGTCTTGCCTATTCTTGGGGCAAAAAGCGGCATAAGTATAAAGGACATAAGTGACGGTTCATCCTTTTCCATGATATTTGAAAAACTCTTTCCAAAGTCAAAAACCGGTCTTAGTTTTCTAAGCTTTGCGCGGCTTATAATATTATCCGCAAGCTGTGAAAGTTCAACTGTTTCGGCGATAAGCTGACTGTGATTATATATGGTCTGCTTTAACTCTGTCTCAAGGCGGCTGATTTCCTCAAAAGCTCTGTTTTTTGTACCTTTATCTCCTTCAGAGTTCATTCCGTAGGAAGCCTTTTCCACAGCCTTATCAACCAGTGCTTTATTTTTCACAAAAAGCTTCTGCTCATCGTTAAACCACTTGGCGATTGTATCCATATATTCCTCATATGCCTTTTCGCCCTCAAATATATCTATACTGAGCAGCTTTAAAACCTGCTCCTTTTTTTCTTTAATCCTTGTAACCTCAGCATTGATTCTTTTTACGACATCGATACCACCCTTGAAATTATTGGAGGTTATCATCTTCTCCAAAAGAAGCTGGGAGATATTTATCTTGCTTTCCTCCTTTACCTCTTTGGTATCAAGATAAAACTCAATACCTTCAGGGGTTATGGTATAAAGCACCTGTCCGTTTTCTATCCTGCTGTCTATAAGCTTGACTCTCGCAATCCTTGTCTTTCTTTCCTCAGGATCATAGAACTTAAACTCAAAGGCACGACCGTCATTTTTAAGCTTATCAAATATGTATCCGACAAGCTCCTTTTCTTCCTCTATTCCTGTCTCCAGTTCAAAGTCCCTTTCCAAAAGCTCTATCATAAAAGCCTCGAATTCTTCAAAGCTTATATCTCTTTCGTGAAAGTTATTTTCATTTATAAAAAATCTAAGCGTGGCAAGGGTGATATAACCCATATCAAGAAATGCAAATCTGCCATCCTTATACTGTGAAAATGTAGTTTCATTTAACACAAAGAAAGGATAGTATTTTTTCAAATTCAACATTCGCGCATTGTTTTCTGCAATTATATCATTTATCATTACGTGCTTAAGCGCCATGATTTCACCTTATCCCTCAAAAAACATAGTAACACAAATAATATTTTACCCCAAGATAACGTATTAGGCAAGAAAAAAAGTGCGATATCAAGATGGTTTTGACTGACACATTTTACATAACTAACTATAATAGACAGAAATAAATAAGTATGTTGAATGGCACGTTGTCACTTAACGCCATTCAACATACTTTTTATATTCTGTCTATTTTCAACTTTATAGTAAATGTGTCAGTCAAAACCATCCCAATAACACACTTTTATAATTTAGAAATTCATCTTTACATCTTGTCTTTTAACAGCTTCTGCTTCGAAGAATTCTTTTGCAACAGCTCCCATAGAACCGGCAACTATACTGTTTGGAAAAGTAACGATTTTTTCATTAAATGCTGTTACATTGGCATTATATAAACGCCTCGCTGCCTGGAGATGTTCTTCCGTATCAAGTATCGCATTTTGAAGCTGAATGAAGTTGTTGGAAGACTTGAGCTCCGGATAGCTCTCTGCAAGCATGTTAATTCTTCCGAAGGCTGTATCCATCTGCTGATTGGCAGTATTTCTTTCCTGCATGGTCATGCCGCTTCTAAGTCTTATAACCTCAGTGAGTATTTCTTTTTCATGCTGCTGATATCCCTTTACAACATCAAGCATCTTAGTAAGAACATCATATCTTTTTGTAAGTGCTACATCTATGCCGGACAGACCTTCCTTGACTTTGATATCAAGTTTTTTTATGCCGTTATAGGTTCCTATCCACCATAAAAATATAACTGCAACAATAGCAACAATACATATAACTAATCCCATGTAAATCCCCTCCTATGTTATTATCACATCTTCGGTTTCAATTTTATAACATTTTCCTGTATTTTTCAACATAAAAAGAAGAGCACCGCATGACGAATGCATACAAGCGCTCTTCAAGGGAAAGAATTTTATTATTCTGTTATGCCGTTTGTTTTGATAATGAACTTAGTGACACCTGAGTCACCGTCATTAATTTCTGTGAATGTCTGGTATTCTGATGATGCTTCAAGAACTGCATCAAGTCTGCCTGCTATATCTTTGATATCACCATTGTAGGCTTCAACTATCTTCTTAATAGCTTCGTTATTAAACTGATTCATACCATCATTCAATTCACTTGCTCCGTCAGCCAACTGCTTAACACCATCCTGAAGCTGTTCACTTCCTGAAGCCAATTCACTTGAGCCGTTTGCCAATTGGTTTGCTCCGTCTGAAAGCTGACCTATTCCTGATGTCAAATCCGGCATCTTACTATTAATAACATTTGTACCATAAGCAAGAGCCTGTGCTCCTGATACAAGACTATATCCAGTCGGTCCTACAGCCTCAATCTGTCCGGCTATTTCTGTTTTAGTACCTTCAGCTCCGGCAACTGCTGCCTGACCTGCTGCCTGACCTGCTGCCTGACTTGCTGCCGATTGACATGCGGCTACAACACTTTTTCCTGTTGCATCTGCACCTGCTTCAGCAATACCTGATGTAATCTGAGTGGTTATTTCACTTGCAAGAGTATCAGCTACAGCATTAAGCTGTGCACTAACTCCTGCCATTATTTGTGCCTTTTGTTCCTCAGTTAAGTTTGCAACAAATGTCGCATAATCCGGTACAGGAGCACCTGCTGCCTGATATTGTGCAACAGCTCCCTGATAAGCCTGAACTGTACCGGCTGTATAAAGTGCATTCTGTAACTCTGCAAGCTCATCACTTGATTTTATTCCTGCTGCAACCTGTGCAGTCATTACCTGTACAGTGGTTTCATCTGTAAGATTGGCCTTAAATGTTGTAACAGCCTGATTATATATATAGTTATAAGTATCTGTTCCCTCTGCAAACTGTGTATTAACAGCCTGAACAGCTGCAGCCTGTGCCTGATCTGAAACAGTCTGTTTCTGGGCGTCTGACATAGGTGTATTTAATGCAGTATCAAGAGTAGTAAGTCCCTGACTTATACCTGCCGCACTCTGATTTATCGTTGTAATTCCTTTTGCAAGTGAATCAGAGCTCGTAACAAGAGTGTCAACTCCATTCTTAACCTGACCTGCACCGTCTGCAAGCTGTTTAGCTCCTGTTGTAAATTCACCCATTTTTTCAAGCAATGTTGCGGTACCGTCTGCAAGCTGCTTAGAACCATCTGCCAAAGCATCTCCCGCATCACTCATCTCATCTATCATGCTGTCAAGGTCTGACATATCTAAATCGCCGCCAAATGAGAACTCTGAGGCAGACACAACTGCTGTCATAGTCATATCAAGTGAGAAGTCTGTAACATCTGCACTTACCTCGAAGTAATCAGGAAGGCTTAAATCCTCTGACAAATCAGAATCCTCAAGTCCCAGGCTGTCTTTAATTCCCGGAACTCCGTATCCGATAACTATTGTACTTGCACCCTGTGGCATTGTTCTACCGTTTTCCACAACCACATTTGTACAGTTTTCATTAAGTATAAGACCTGAAATTGCAACAAACGGAATCTTGATATCTTCCTTCTTGCCATTTATCTCTTTTTCAACACTGGTATTATTTGTATAATCAAATCTTATCTTAACATTTCCGCTTACACCTGCCATATCCTCTGCCTTAGTTTCCTTACCGTCAAGATAGTAAGTAACCTTTACGCTTACCGGAAGTTCCTGATTGGTTGTTCCCTGATAGTAAATGTCATTTCCGTTTGCCTGCCAGGTTATCTCATCGCCGTTTTGTGAAAATGCTTCGTCGCCCTTTACATTTTCTATATCCTTTAAATTAGACTTATCTTTTATCTCGCTCTTTTTATCTGTATTTCTAAGCCACTCACTAACTACTATGTTATTTACGGAACCATCAGCATCCGCAAATGCATATACTGTCTCATCCTTATTTACATTCTTTTGCTCGATTCCAAATTTTGAAGTAAGTTCATTTGCTACACTGTCAGCTGTTATAGTCTCACTTTCAGCCTCTGCATTTTCCGCAAGAATTGCCTCCTGTTCAAAATTAAATGTATCAACAGGTCTTAATGCTGTACCTGCGAAACATGAACCTGCAATAAGTGCTGCAGCGGTTATGCCGCTTATAACACATTTTCTATTCTTTTTGAAATAATCCTTAATATCCATTTCTATCATTCCTTCCCTAAATACTAACCCTGTAACTGTTCCTCATGGTTAACTGCATGTTTTCTTTCCTTTGGAGGCTTAAAGCCAACACTTGTGTTGATGATGATTTTATCAAATATCATGAACATCGAAGGAAGCACAAGTATTACGACTACCATACTGATAAGTGCACCTCTTGCCATAAGTGTGCAAAGTGAACTTATCATATCTATGTTAGAATACAAACCAACACCAAATGTCGCTGCAAAGAAGCTGAAGCCGCTGACAAGTATTGATTGTACCGAAGACTGCATACCTTCTATGATAGCTGTCTTTTTATCAAGTCCGTGATTTCTTCCTCTCTTATACTTGTTTGTCATAAGTATCGCATAGTCAACCGTTGCACCAAGCTGTATAGTTCCGATTACTATGGAAGCTATGAAAGGAAGAACCGTTCCCGTATATGCAGGTATGCCCATGTTAATAAATATTGCAAACTCGATTACCGCAACCAGGATAACCGGAAGTGAAATCGACTGGAATACAAACAATATTATTACAAATATAACGCCTATCGATACAGCACTTACGACCTTGAAGTCCTTATCTGTTATCTCTATAAGATCTTTAGTACAAGGTGCCTCACCTATGAGCATTCCCTTTGAATCATAATTTTTAACTATGGTTTTGATTGCATCACACTGTCCATTTACCTCATCCGAGGCAACCGCATATTCAGAGGTAACCAAAAGTAATTTATATTTATCATTTTCAAGATTTGATACAAGCTTATCCGGAAGAAGTTCCTTCGGAATCGTTCCTCCAAGCATGCTGTCAAGACCTATAACATTTTTAACTCCGTCAACAGCCTTTATCTCATCTGTCATAGAGATTACTTCCTTACTTGATAAGCTACTGTCAAGAAGTATCATGTGTGTAGCACCCATGGCAAATTCTTCATCAAGCTTGTCATTTGCTATACTGCTCTGCAGGTCTCTCGGAAGTGTTCCCGCAAGGTCATAATAAACATCCGTATGTGTATAACCGTAAAGTGCAGGTACAAGAATTATTACAAAAAGCACAATAAATACATAAAAATGATTTACTACCCATGATGAAATTCTGCTTATATCAGGAAGCAATACCTTGTGCTTGGTCTTCTCGATTGCCTTATCAAAGATAAGAATCATTGCAGGAAGAACTGTTACACAACAGATAACTCCAAATACAACACCCTTTGCCATAACGATACCCATATCAAGTCCGAGTGTGAAGCTCATAAAGCAAAGTGCAATGAAACCGGCGATGGTTGTAATTGAGCTTCCTACTACAGAAGATATCGTATTGGAAATCGCATGAGCCATCGCTCTGTCCTTATCACCCGGATAAACCTCCTGCTTTTCCTCGTAGCTGTGCCACAGGAATATCGAGTAGTCCATCGTAACACCTAACTGAAGAACCGCTGCAAGAGCCTGTGTTACGTAAGATATCTCACCCTTAAATACATTGGTACCTAAGTTATATACGATTGCCATTCCTATACTAAGTAAAAAGAACAGCGGTACCAAAAATGAATCCATTGAAATCGCAAGAACTACAACCGCAAGTATAACTGCTATAAGTACATATACCGGAGTTTCTCTGTCGGACAACTCCTTCGTATCTGTGATAACCGCCGACATACCTGATAAGTAGCTTTGCTTACTTATTATTCCTCTTAAATCATCTATGGCATCCATAGTTTCATCCGAGGAAATCGATGTAGGAAACAGTACAAACAATATCGTTGAATCTGCCTCCTCATTCATAAATACTTCTTTAATTTCGTCCGGTAAAAGCTCCTTTGGTATTGATAAATCGACTAATGAGTCATACCATAAAACCGCTTTTACATTTGGTACAGCCTCCATCTCCTTACGCATCTTGGAAATATCCTTATCGGACATGCCCTCGACGACGCACATGGAAAAAGCTCCTGTACCAAATTCATCAACTAAGATATCCTGTCCCTTCATAGTTTCAATGTCCTTTGGAAGGTACGTAAGAATATCATAGTTTACTCTGGTCTTAAAATAACCAAAAGCTGATGGGATAAGTAAAAGTATTCCGATAACAAGTATTGCTATCTTATGCTTTACTACCCATTTTCCAAAATTAATCATGTTTCTCACTTCTTTCCCTTTTACTTTTAGAGGTAACTTCAACTAACCTCTTTTCGTACTTTATAATATAAAAAGGACTGGATAAAATAAATATCCAATCCTTTTTTGATGTCTAATTTAAATATACATTTTTATTAAAATGTATATTAACTTTATACATTTTTAACACGTTATATAGCAAAGTAAATTTTTATTAACCCTACAATTTCCTTTATTTTTAGCACTTTTACGCGCTAAACTATGTCATTAAATATATCAATTATCGAATGACTGCTTATATAATCAAATATTTCGGAAAGCTCATCCGGACTAACCGTAAAATCTCTCTTTATCCAATTGATAGCTATATAGCACATCGTATTGGCATAATACTCTGCAAGCATCTCTCTTGACATCCAGCTGTATCTGAAATGATGTACCGGATGAAGCTTCTCTATGGTTTCCACAAGAAGCTCGGTAACAAGTGAAATCGATATTTTGGAAAAAGAATTCTGCCCCTCTATCATGACTGCTCTTTTATAAAATTCGATATCATTACCTATATTGGTAAGGAGCAGAGTGTATGCCGCCGTCATCATATTGTTAAACAAAAGCGGTTTAATCGGTTCAAGTATATCCGTTCTTATTATATACTCAAGTACCTCATACTTATCAGCAAAATGATTATAAAAGGTAGGACGGATTATCTCGGCCTTCTCGCATATCTCTTTAACGGTAATCTTTTCCATAGAATTCTTAAGTAAAAGTTCTTTAAATGTATCCGCTATAATCTTTTCCGTATCCTTTTTTTCTTTTTCCTGTGCTCTCATAATAAGTGCTTCCTTTCAAACCCAATCAAAATAATGGTGCAATCAGTCGCAGACAGCTTTGTACGAATCTTTTCAATCTTCCTGTATTATTTATTTCCTCCATAGTTACCATATCACATTTTTCAAATGTAGCATTAAAGTCTTCCTTTATATCATATATTATGTCTGAATCATACATCCATACACCACACTCAAAATGAAGATACAGGCTTCTGAAATCAAAATTAACTGTTCCCACTGTCGCAACCTTATCATCTGCTATAACGGTTTTAGCATGCACAAAGCCCGGAGTGTATTGATATATCTTAACACCTCCCTTTACAAGGGCCGCATAATTTGCCTGCGTAACCAGATATACAAGTTTTTTATCGGGAACTCCCGGAGTAATAATTCTGACATCTATTCCGTTCTTTGCCGCAAGTGTCAGGGCAGTTATCATTTCATTATCTATTATAAGATAAGGTGTCATAATGTAAACATATTGCTTGGCCTTGTTAATTATATTAAGGTATATGTTTTCGCCGACAATCTCATCATCAACAGGCGTATCGCCATAAGGCTGTACATATCCATCCGTTTTAAAGTTTTCTTTCATATAAAAGTCCGGCTTATATAAGGAGTAATCCTCTTCTTCTCCTGTAAGCATACGCCACGTTTGAAGAAACATCAGGGTAAAGCTCCACACTGCATCACCGCAAAGCATAATTCCCGTATCCTTCCAATGCCCGAATCTTTCCACCTTATTGATATACTCATCTGCAAGATTAATCCCGCCGGTAAAACCTATATATCCGTCAATTACTGTTATTTTTCTGTGATCCCTGTTGTTTTGCCTCAAGTTAACAACCGGTGCAACCTGATTAAATGCCGCAACCTTAATCCCAAATCCATTCATATTTTTAATGAACTTTGCCGGCATTCCCATACCGGAGCCGAAATCGTCATATATTATTCTGACATCCAAGCCCTCTTTTACCTTATTTTTCAAGGCTTCCAGAATATCAGTCCACATTTCACCTTCCTTAATTATAAAATACTCCATAAATATATAATGTCTGGCATCTCTTATTTTTTCAAGAAGTTTTTTGAAATTGTTTTCTCCCAATGGAAAATAAACCACCTCTGTATTTTTATATACGGGATATCCGGCAGTTTGAGAAATATAATGCGACTGAGCCGACGACGATTTGCTTAAAGCTTTTATCTCCTGATAATAAGCTTCATCATCCGGCATATATCGAAATGTATCAAGATGATTTTTTAGTGCCTTATTTGTAAAATTCTTTCTTGTTCTGTTGCCTGCAAGAATAACATACATAGATCCACCCAAAAGCGGTACAGCCATTATGAAAATAACCCATGCAAGCTTATATGCAGGATTTGATTCAGTATTGACGATATACAAAACCACTAATGCCGTAAGCAGCAAAGCACTGGCCTGCCAATATATCACATACTCATACAAAACACCATATATTAACAGCAGAAATAATATCTGTGCAATCATAAGAAAAATGTACAAAAACAATTTTATCAGAAAAATTCGTCTGTTTTTATCTCTATGATTATTTCTATCAATAAAATTATCCTTCATATCATTCCTTCGTCCATCTGCAGGAAGAACCGCATGGCAAAACGAGACCGTTTTGAGTAACAGGCAATCCTATCTCATCAGCAACAGCAATTCCACCGTATTCTCTTACTACTGTATTAGAAACCATATATGTAAGAACTGACGGTGCAAGTCCGGTTGTATAGGAATTAACAAGAAAAAATAAAGCATCATCACCGAGAAGCCTTGTTGTCAGTTCAATAAATGAGTAAATCTTATCCTCTAATTTCCATATTTCCCCTTTTGGTCCGCGTCCATACGAGGGCGGATCCATTATTATTCCGTCGTATTTATTACCACGTCTTATTTCACGCTCAACGAACTTCACGCAATCATCCACAAGCCATCTTACAGGTGCATCAGAAAGTCCGGACGATACGGCATTTTCTTTTGCCCATGTAACCATACCCTTGGAAGCATCAACGTGAGTAACCTTTGCCCCCGCTGCTGCTGCAGCTATGGTTGCTCCACCAGTATAAGCAAAAAGATTTAATACCTTTATCTCTCTACCCGGATCTTTTTCCTTTTCATTTTTTATTATCTTAGAAAACCAGTCCCAGTTTACTGCCTGTTCCGGAAAAAGACCGGTATGCTTAAAGGAAAAGGGTTTAAGATTGAAGGTCAAATCTTTATAATTAATGCTCCACTGCTTAGGGAGATTCATAAACTCCCATTCTCCGCCACCGCTCTTACTTCTATGATAATGTCCGTTTAATTTTTTCCACAAAGGATTATCCTTAGGTGTGTTCCAAAGCACCTGTGGGTCAGGTCGGAGCAATATATAATCACCCCAGCGCTCAAGTTTTTCTCCCTTAGAACAATCTATAACCTCGTAATCCTTCCAATCACCGGCTATCCACATATTTTTTCCTTCTTTGCCTAATTTCTTTCTTCAATAGGTACATACTCTCTGTGCTCACCAACATACTTATATGCAGGACGTATAATCTTGCCCTTATTTACAAGTTCTTCAAGACGGTGTGCAGACCAGCCTGATATACGTGCTATGGCAAACATAGGTGTAAATATTTCTGTTGGGATTCTAAGCATTGTATAAACAAATCCGCTGTAGAAGTCCACATTTGCACAAACTGCTTTTTGAGTATTACGATTTGCTGTTATAAGTTTCTTAGCTATGCGTTCAACTCTCTCATGAAGCTCAAACTCTCTTTCCATACCCTTTTCTTTAGAAAGTTTCTTGGCATATTCCTTTAGTATAACTGCTCTCGGATCAGACTCACTATATACTGCATGTCCCATACCATAGATAAGTCCGGCATTGTCAAAAGCTTTCTTGTCAAGTATTGCCTGAAGGTATTCGCTTAGCTCATCTTCATTCTCCCAATCCTTGACATTGTTCTTTAAATCATCAAACATCTGCTGAACCTTAAGATTTGCTCCACCATGTCTTGGGCCCTTGAGCGAACCAAGTGCAGCAGAAATTGTCGAATATGTATCTGTTCCTGATGAAGTAAGTACATGAGTTGTAAATGTAGAATTGTTTCCACCACCATGCTCTGCATGTATTACCAAACAAACATCCAAAACTTTTGCTTCTAATTCTGTGTACTTTCCGTCAGTTCTTATAAGTCTGAGAAGATTCTCTGCTGTTGAAAGTCCTTTTTTCGGTCTATGTATTATCAAGCTTTTTTCCATATGATAATGCCTGTATGCCTGATAACCATAGGCAGCTATAACAGGGAACTGTGCGATAAGCTGTAGAGACTGCAGCAGCACATGCTTAACGCTCGTATCATTTGCCATCTCATCATAAGCATAGAGTGACTGAACACATTTTTGAAGTATATTCATCATATCCTTACTAGGTGCCTTCATGATTACATCTCTGTTAAATGCCTCCGGGAGCTGCCTTAATTCCTCAAGCACTCCGACAAATGTCTCCAATTCTTCATTACTTGGAAGTTGACCAAACAAAAGAAGATATGTAGTTTCCTCAAAACCATAAAGACTATTTCTCAATCCTGATACTAATTTTTTCACTTCATATCCCTGATAGTAAAGTTCGCCGGGAATCGGGATTCTCTCTTCTCCCCTGAAACCGACTACATCAGATATCTCGGTAAGACCGGTAAGAACACCTCGTCCATCCGCATCTCTAAGACCTCTTTTTACATTATACTTTTGATAAAGACCTACATCTATCTTGTCAGTTTCATTACATATCTCAACATATGTATCTAATATTTTGTCAAATACATTATCTGCCATCTTGTTCATCTCCCTTTTATTACTAAAAATTACTAACATCATTTACCATAATGTCATGTAATCAAAAGCTTATTATGTTAAACAATTTTAAATAAAATATAAATTTATATTAGCTATTTTATACGTTTAAATTTCAACCATATATTTTTCATACGCATTTATTACACGTGTTTCATTATACATTGATTCGCGTTTAAAGTCACGTCCATAATTTATATGGACATGACCATGAGCAAAAAGCTTAGGTTTTTGTTCATCCATTATATCCAGAAAAACCTTAAAACCTGTATGTGGAAGATCGCTGCTGTCATTTAAATGATATGCCGGTGAATGTGCTATAAGTATATCTATACCACCATTTTTCTTTATCTTCCTTTTAAGCTTTCTATATCTCTTAATCATCTCCTGCTCAGTAAACTGATAAGTTCCATTATTATAGCACATACTTCCGCCAAGTCCCATAATTCTAACGCCATCATGTACATATATATCATCATCTATGCATATGCATCCATCCGGAGGTGTCTCATCATAGCAATGATCATGGTTACCATGTACATAAAGAATGGGTACCTT
>JAFUEG010000183.1 GCA_017464045.1 Lachnospiraceae bacterium | reverse complement strand
TATAATTTATAGTTTTAATAAAATTAATATTATGTAATAAATATTTTTCTAAGGTGCCGGATGTTTAAAACAATTGGCACCTTAAATTGTTGACTATTTTTGCTTGAACGGATATAATATCTTGGTATGTTTATGTTTTAAAATAAGAAGATCTGTTTGAAAGTATATAATGAGGTGAATTAAAAATGGATAGAATGAAAATCACTATAGACACGCTTGGTGGCGATAACGGAAGTGAACCTATGGTTTTAGGTGTTTCCGAAGCATTAAAGGCATATGATGATTTTGATATAATTTTAGTCGGTAAAGAAAAGGAGCTTAATCCTTTAATTGATAAATACGGATGTGACAAGAACAGGGTATCTGTTATTAATTCAACTGAGGTTATAACCTGCCATGATGCGCCAGTTGATGCTATTAGAAAGAAGAAAGATTCTTCACTTGTTCTGGCTCTTAATACCGTTAAAGACGGTTCATCTCAATGCTGTATATCTGCAGGTAATTCCGGTGCGATTTTAGCCGGTGGACAATTTATAGTCGGACGTGCTAAAGGAGTTAGAAGAACACCGCTTGCACCGCTTATACCTACTAAGAAAAGTGATGCACTTCTCATAGATTGCGGTGCAAATGTAGATGCCAAACCGGATGTTCTGGTGCAGTTTGCAAAAATGGGTTCAATATATATGGAAAGCATAGTCGGAGTAAAGAACCCGAGAGTCGCTATTATAAATATAGGTGCGGAGGATGAAAAGGGAAATGCTCTTGTAAAGGAAACTATACCGCTTCTTAGAGAATGTAAGGATATTAATTTCATAGGAAGTATAGAAGCAAGAGATATTCCTGAGGGTAAAGCAGATGTTCTTGTCTGTGAGGCATTTACAGGAAATTGTCTGCTTAAATTCTTTGTGGGTGTCGGCTCGATGTTTATGAGTGAAATCAAGTCAACGCTTATGACTAATTTCAAGACAAAAATAGGTGCATTACTTATAAAGAAGACCATGAAACAGCGTTTTGCGAGATTTGCTGCCAATGATAAGGGAGGCGCACCGCTTCTCGGTCTCAAAGGACTTGTTGTTAAAATACATGGTAATTCAAAAAACACAGAAGTAAAAACGGCAATTTTCCAATGCAGAAACTTTATTAAAAATGATGTTAGCGGTAAAATTGTAGCAGCCTTTGAGGGTGGCGGTGATAATGAATAAATATGAAGAATTAGAAAATCAAATCGGATATATATTTAAAGATAAATCACATTTGGATATAGCTTTTACACATAAATCCTATGCAAATGAGCTTATGGTTAAAGGACGCGAGTCCTATGAAAGGTATGAATTTCTGGGTGATGCTATTCTTGAATATCTTGTAAGCAGATTTTTATTTGATGAATATAAGGATAAAGCTGAAGGTGAGCTTACGAAGCTTCGTGCAAGTCTTGTATGCGAGTTTACATTATCAAAGATATCCAGAGAACTTAAGCTTGGAAAATACGGCTTTTTCAGTAAAGGAGAAAAGCTTTCAGGAGGAAACAACAGAGATTCAATATTATGTGATATGTTTGAATCGTTACTGGGAGCCATATATCTTGATGGAGGACTTGAAGAGGCTGATAAATTTGTTAGATTTTTTTTGCTTACCGATATAGAACACAAAAAGCTGTTTTATGATTCAAAAACAAGTCTCCAAGAATATGCTCAAAAAAATGCCATTTCAATTACTTATCAACCTTTGCGTGAAGAAGGACCGGAGCATGATAAGACATTTTTTGTTGAGGTTCTGGTTGGTGACCGGATAAAAGCTGAAGGAAAGGGACATTCAAGAAAGACAGCTGAACAAACTGCAGCTTTTAATGCACTTAAAGAGATAAAAAATTATTAAATCAGGCTTATTATATAAGCTGATATTTGGTTTGTATCGGATATACTAAGAATTGGTGAGGTAGATATATATGTATTTAAAAAGTATTGAGGTGTATGGATTTAAATCCTTTGCCAATAAGATTTTATTCAAATTTAATAACGGAATTACCGGAATTGTAGGACCTAACGGCTCCGGAAAAAGTAATGTCGCTGATGCCGTAAGGTGGGTGCTTGGAGAACAAAGTGCCAAGCAGCTTCGTGGTGCCAAGATGGAGGATGTTATCTTTTCCGGTACAGAACTTCGTAAACCTCAAGGCTCAGCATATGTTGCGATTACACTTGATAACAGTGACCACAGCCTTCCTATAGATTTTAATGAGGTAACTGTGGCAAGACGTGTTTATCGTTCCGGCGAAAGTGAATATCTCATAAACGGTGTTGTAAGCCGTCTTAAGGATGTCAATTCACTTTTCTTTGATACCGGTATCGGTAAAGAAGGATACTCTATAATCGGACAGGGCCAGATAGAAAAGATTTTAAGTGGTAAGCCTGAGGAAAGACGTGAGCTTTTTGATGAGGCTGCCGGTATAGTTAAATATAAAAAAAATAAGCTTGCTACTGAAAAATCACTGGAAAATGAAAGAGATAATCTTTCAAGAGTAAATGATATTCTTTCAGAGCTTGAAAAACAGGTTGGACCTCTTAAGGATCAATCGGAAACAGCAAGACGTTTTCTTATTTATAAGGACGAGCTTAAAAAACTTGATATTAATGCATTTCTTCTTGATGTTGACAGTACCAAGGAGCAGATGTCTGAATACGAAAAGAATCTTAATATCGTTGAAGAGGATGCTGTAAGACTTCGTGGTGAGTTCGATAAGGCAAAGGAAGAATATGACCGTATCGAAAATGAGCTTTCAGGCTATAACGAAGCAATAGATGAGACTAAAAACGAAATACATGAAAAGAAGCTCTCAAATCAAAAATATGAGGGTGAAGTAAATCTTTTAAATCAGCAGATTGAATCCTATAAATCCGGTAAGACAGAGGTTTTATCACAGATAGAAAAAGGAAATGCTGATATAGAAAAATACAAGACAGAGCTTTCAACTCTTTATGAACAAAAAAGTGAGATGGATGAGAAGCTCGACAGTGCTGATGATGTGCTTGATGAGGCTACATCTTCCTATGAAGAGTTAAAGAAATCCATAGCTGATAAAGAACAGGAGATTGAAGACTCAAAAAGTGATATCATAGAATACTTAAATGAGGGTGGTACTCTTAAAGCAAAGGTTGGTCGTTATGATACTATGCTTGAGAATATCAACCTTAGAAAGAGTGAGCTTAATCATAGATTTTTAGAACAAAAAAGCGAAGAAGAAAAATATAAGCTTGAAAAAGAAAATCTTTCGAAGAGTTTATCTTCTATGAATGGCGAGTTAAAGGAGCAAAATGAGCTTTTTGAAAAGGCCCAGCAGGATTTGGATGAAAATGCGAATAATACCGCAAAGCTTCAGGAAGAGATAAAGAATTACAACAATCAGATAGTTGCTCTTGGTTCAAAGAAAGAAGCATTAAGAAACCTTACGGAAAGATATGACGGATACGGCAACAGTATAAGAAAGGTTATGGAGCAGAAGCAGAATAATCCTAAGATTATAGGTGTCGTAGCAGATATTATCGAGGTTGACAAAAAGTACGAAACCGCTATAGAAACTGCTCTTGGCGGAAGCATACAAAATATCGTTACCGAGGATGATGCAACTGCCAAAAAGATGATAGAGTATTTAAAGGCCAATAAATTTGGACGTGCTACATTTTTACCTATCAATTCTATCGTTGACAGAGGCGGTATCAATTCGGACGTAAAAAATGAAAACGGCTTTATAGGAACAGCCGCATCACTTGTAAAATGTGACAGTAAATTTAATGTAATTATAAATCATCTGCTTGGAAGAATCATCGTAGTAAATAACATCGATAATGCTATGAGTATGGGGCGTAAGTTCAAGCAAAGCCTTAGAATTGTTACCCTTGACGGTGAGCTTATCAATCCGGGCTGAGCCATGACCGGTGGTGCATTTAAGAATTCATCAAATCTTCTGGGAAGAAAACGTGAGCTTGATGAAATCACCGAAGAAATCGAGAAATTAAAAAAGCTTCATAATGAGGCAGAGGCAAATGTGG
Source organism: Lachnospiraceae bacterium (assembly GCA_017464045.1). Next base: position 5,784 of record JAFUEG010000183.1, on the reverse strand, counting down.
CTAAGCTTATAGCTTCCCGTGATGAGCTTGTAAGAACAAAGGATGCGCTTAACAACAATATACAAAATATTAATATACGCAAAAACACCTTTGAGCTTAATTTGAACCAGACAGAGGAGAAGCTTGAAGAGATAGCTAAAGCATTTGCGGGTATCAGCAGGGAAAACAATGATCTTACCAACCAGATAAATGACATAAATGCCAATAAAGAGGAGCTTTATAACAGCAATCATGAACAGGAAAAGGCTGTTAAAGAGCTTGAGGCAAAGATTGAAAGACTTGAAAAGGAACTTGTAACAGACAAGGAAAATCTGGAGAAGTCACAGGAAAAGATTAATAAGCTTAACCTTGAATTTAATACCGTTAAGCAACAGTATGACTTTATCCTGCAAAACGTTACAAGAGTTAAGTCAGCTCAAAATGAAATAAAACAAAATGTAGAAGAACTTAAAAATAAGTTAAATTCCAGTGAAAATGAGATATTTACTCTTACCGATAAAATCGAAGAAACAAAGAAGATTCTTGAGGAAAACATCAGAATAATCGGTATTAAGGAACAAAAGCTTGTAGAATTTAACGAAAAGCGTAATGCTTTAAATGAAAGCCATAAGGATTTCTTTAATAAGCGTGAAGCATTGTCAGAGCAGATAAACGGTTTGGATAAGTCTGCATTTAAGATTAATACATCAATAGAAAAGCTTTCCGAACAAAGTGAACATCTTAATAATTATATGTGGGAGGAGTATGAGCTTACATATAATTCCGCAAAAGAATTTAAGGATGAAAAATTCACTGATGTTAAGGAGCTTAAAAGAGAAATATCAGCTATTAAAAATAAGATTAAAGAGCTTGGTCCTGTCAATGTTAATGCAATTGAGGATTATAAGTCTGTATCTGAAAGATATGAGTTTTTGAAGACCCAACATGATGATATAGTTAAGGCAGAAGCTAATCTTGTATCAATTATAGAAGAACTTGACAGAGCCATGAAGGAGCAATTCGCTGAAAAATTCAAGGATATCAGAGTAATGTTTGCGTCGGTATTTAAGGAGCTTTTCGGTGGAGGAAAGGCAGATCTTGAGCTTGTGGATGAGGAGGATATCCTCGAAACCGGTATAAAGATTATTGCACAGCCGCCTGGAAAGAAGCTTCAGAATATGATGCAGCTATCAGGTGGTGAAAAATCTCTTACTGCAATAGCCTTACTGTTTGCAATTCAGAGCCTTAAGCCGTCACCATTCTGTCTTCTTGATGAGATTGAGGCAGCTCTTGATGACTCTAACGTTAAACGATTTGCAAAGTATCTTAATAAACTTACAAAAGATACACAGTTCATAGTTATAACCCACAGAAAGGGTACTATGGAGGCTGCAGATATCCTTTACGGTATAACCATGCAGGAAAAAGGTGTATCGACTCTTGTATCTGTCAATATGATTGAAGGGGAGCTTGATGATTAATGTTGTAAGATGACCTTGTACCTGTGATTAATTCATCGCAGGCACGCTTTCGCTACTCTCACACGCAGCGGTACTAAGCTCGAAAAGACCTCGCTAAGTACCGGCGTGTTCAAAGTACCTGCTTATGAATTATCACAGGTACAAGGTCATCGCCAAGGTTCATCATATAAGGAAAATATTTATTATGACAAGATTTGAGAAAATGATTTTTGATATAAAAGAAGATATTTTTTATTTAATTAATAATCCGAATAAAATGCCTGATTATATGGAAGTTGATCAATTACAACAAATTATTGATGAATTGGATAAAATGAGTATAGTTAAAAATTCTGAAAAATATTACCCTTATTATCCCAAAGGGATAATTGATTGTTGTTGGGACTATAATGATAAGATATATTCAAAATTAATGGATATACTTTATGTTTACAAAAAACTATAATTCTGATTATTATAAAATATAAGTTGGGAGGAGTCTTATGTTTGGTTTTGGAAAGAAAAAAAAAGAAGAAGAAAATATAATAAGTGATTATGATTTATTGAACAATAGTAATGCAGAGGAAGTTTATGATGATTTTGGTAATCCGAAATATTTGAAAGACGGTGAGGATCCATTTTTAAACGGTAAGGATGATGGAGAGGATATTCCTGATGAATATCTTGCAGATGATGAAGAGGCCGTTACAGAAGAATATCATCCAGAAGATTCAATAAATGATGATAGTGATAATTCGGATATACTCTCTGAAGAGCCGGAAAAGAAAAAAGGCTTTTTTGCAAGATTAAAAGAGGGATTAACCAAGTCCAGAAACAGCTTTGCAGAGAGCTTTGCCAATCTTTTTAAGGCAAATGAAATTGACGATGATTTCTATGATGAGCTTGAAGAAACCCTTGTTATGGCGGATCTTGGTGTTGAGACCACAGAAAGAATCATCGATGACTTAAAGGATAAGGTTAAGGAGCAGAAGATTAAAGAGGCTGAAGCTTGTAAGCAGCTTATCGTAAATATAATAAGAGACCAGATGTCCGTTGATGATACAGCTTATGATTTTGAGGATAAGAAGACTGTTGTACTTGTAATCGGTGTAAACGGTGTTGGTAAGACTACCTCCATCGGAAAGCTTGCCGCACAGTATAAAAAGCGTGGTAAAAAGGTTCTTATGGCTGCTGCGGATACCTTTAGGGCTGCCGCTATAGATCAGCTTAAAACATGGTCAAATCGTGCAGGCGTAGATATAATTGCACAGGGTGAGGGTGCAGACCCATCTGCTGTTGTTTATGATGCTGTATCTGCCGCAAAGTCAAGAAATACGGATATTCTTCTTATAGACACTGCCGGAAGACTTCACAACAAGAAAAATCTTATGGATGAGCTTGGCAAGATGAGAAGAGTTATATCAAGAGAATATCCGGAAGCCAATGTTGAGTCTTTGATTGTTCTTGACGGAACTACAGGTCAAAATGCCTTGGAGCAGGCAAGACAATTTAGCTCGGTTACTGAGATAAACGGTATTATAATAACCAAGCTTGACGGAACTGCAAAGGGTGGTATAGCTATTGCAATTCAATCCGAATTAAACGTTCCCGTTAAATACATAGGAATCGGTGAGCAGGTGGATGATTTACAAAGATTTGATCCTACAAACTATGTAAATGCATTGTTTGCGGATTTTGATATCAAATCAGATATAGAGATTATTGTTGACAGTGATATTGAAAAAATAAAAAACGATGATGATCTTTTTGACGTATAAAAAATTATCAATAAACAGCTTAAAATTGATATATTGGAATTAACATTATATATGATTCATAAGGAGATGTAATAATGACACTTGATAAATTTGAAAAAGCATATGAGATAGTAAGCAAGGTGGTACATCCGACACCGCTTATAGAAAGTGAATTTTTCTCACAGCAATGTGGTAATAAGGTTTATCTTAAGCCTGAAAATATGCAGCTTACAGGAGCTTATAAGATAAGAGGAGCGTACTACAAAATAAGCACTCTTACCGATGAGGAAAGAGAAAGAGGACTTATAACCGCATCAGCGGGTAATCATGCCCAGGGCGTTGCCTATGCAGCAAAGGCTTACGGTGTTAAGGCTACTATTGTTATGCCTACAACAACACCTCTTATAAAGGTAAACAGAACCAAGTCCTATGGTGCAGAGGTTGTCTTATACGGTGAGGTATATGATGAGTCCTGCCAATATGCACTTAAATTAGCAGAGGAAAAGGGATATACCTTTGTTCATCCGTTTGATGATTTGGATGTAGCAACAGGTCAGAGTACTGTAGCTATGGAGATTATAAAGGAGCTTCCTTTTGCGGATATTATACTTGTACCTGTAGGTGGTGGCGGGCTTGCAACAGGAGTTTCAACCCTTGCTAAGACTCTTAATCCAAATATTAAGGTTATAGGTGTTGAGCCACAGGGTGCAGCATGCCTTAAGGTATCTCTTATTAACGGAGAAGTAACAACCCTTGATGTGGTTGATACAATTGCAGACGGTACAGCAGTTAAGACTCCGGGTACTAAAATATTCCCATATCTTAAAGAAAATCTTGATGACATAATCACAGTTGAAGATAGTGAGCTTATAGTAGCATTTCTTGATATGCTTGAAAACCATAAGATGCTTGTTGAAAACAGCGGTCTTCTTACAGTAGCGGCACTTAAGCACCTTGAGCCTAAGGGACAGAAGGTTGTAAGTATATTAAGCGGCGGAAATATGGATGTTATTACATTTTCATCTGTTGTTCAGCATGGACTTATCGCAAGAAGCAGAATATTTAATGTTTCAGTACTTCTTCCTGATAAGCCGGGTGAACTTCAAAATGTTGCCGGTGTAATAGCCAACTTAAATGGTAATATAATAAAGCTTGAACATAACCAGTTTGTAACCATAAATCGTAATTCTGCCGTTGAGCTTGTAATTACAATCGAGGCATTTGGCCCTGAACATAAGGAACAGATTCTTAATGAGCTTAATGACAGAGGCTACAGACCTATAGAAAAGAAACCAAAGGCGATTTTTTAAATGATTTTTATTGCGGTTGATGTCGGAACTACAAATATTGATATGGCTTTTTTGAATACAGATAAGGATTGTGATTTTTTTCAAAAAAGCTTTCACAACAGGCAGTCTCTTTACGGAAGTGATGTTATTAACAGAATTAACACCGTTAAAAGAGACAAGTCTTTTATTGCCAAATTAAAGGAATTGGCGGTTTCTGATATTCTTTCCGCGATAGATGAATATTTATCGGTTAATAATTGCGACGTAAATGATATATCCAAGCTTTGCTTATCCGGAAACACAACCATGATAAGCCTTTTACTTGAGTATGATGTAAGTAAAATGGGTGAAAGTCCCTATCCGACGGTTCTTGATAAAACAGTTGTTAAAAAGTCTCACGAGCTTTTCGGAAAAGAATGCCGATTTGATTGTGATGTTATACTTACAGGCTGTGTAAGTGCATTTATAGGCGGAGACATACTTTCAGGACTTATTTTTCTTGATAAGTCTAATTATTTCCTTGATAAGACCAAGGTCAATCTGCTGATAGACCTTGGAACCAACGGAGAGATGGTGCTTAATAATAAGGGAAAGCTTTTGGCTGCATCTGCTGCCTGCGGTCCGGCATTTGAGGCAAGTCTTAAAATACAGGGGGTTTACGGCGCGTCAGGCATAAGTGCTTTAGTAGCACTCATTAATAGTGGTAAGCTTTCAAAGAACGGATGCTTAAGTGATGAATATATTGAAAACGGAATCAGAGTTCACAATATATTAATTACCTCAGATATCATACGGGAAATACTTCTTGCAAAGGCGGCAATTGCCTCATGTATAGAAAGCCTATATAAAAAATCAGGTATTGGTTATGAAATGACAGATAATGTATATATTTCCGGAGGCTTCGGAAGCTTTTTGAAAATTGAGGATGCCGTTATGCTTGGTATAATTCCTAAAGCTTTTAGTAATAAGGCTCATCAAACAGGTAATACGTCACTTACGGGTGCCGAGCAAATCCTTATTGATGATAAGCTAATAAAAAAGGCTGATTTATTGAGTGAAAAAATAGAGGTATTACTTCTTGCCGACGAATACGGATATAACGAAAGCCTTATAAATAATATGTTTTTTAAAGAAATATAGTAGTATATTATTGCTAAAACAATAAATAACAATTTGATTTTAATATTTTTATTACTATGGTGATAAGATGAAAATGATGACAATAGCAAGTGGCAGTAGTGGAAACTGTACATTTGTAGGTACTGATAATACATCAATTCTTGTTGATGTAGGTGTAAG
>JAFUEG010000182.1 GCA_017464045.1 Lachnospiraceae bacterium | reverse complement strand
CTTAAATTCATCATTTTCCATAAGCTTTGCAAAAAGAATATCATGGGAGGCGGTTGTGCTCACGGTGTCAAGATTATAATCGTCCTTATACATTGCATCATTGACATCAAAAAGCATATAGTAAAATTTACCGTTTACTTCAGGTTTAAAAACAGCATAATTGTATGAAGGCCAATCTGCATTACATATATATATTTCCGCAGCATAATAATCTATAAGGCTGTCAAGATCAATTTCACTTCCGATATAGTCATAGTTTTCTTTTATTGACAAATCATTTTCCCGTGCAAATTCGATGATTTCGTCATAGTTGTAAAGGTCATCCTTTTTCCCTTCTTCAAGACCCTTATCACTTATAATCGACACATCCTCAATCCCGTATTTTTGTTTAAAATAATACGGATTCATATTTTCTTTTATAAGATACATTCCCCAGTATTCTCCGTCAAGGAAAAGAGCATATGGCATATATTTTGTATGCGGAAAATCAAGCTCCTCTGTCAGATCATTTACAAGCCAGTCCTTGCATAAGGTAAGATTATCCTGACTGCCCCCAAACAGATTTACACAATTAATATCATTATCAAATCCAAGAGAAAGACCGTCCAATTCCGAATTTTGATACTTATCCTTTCTCTCAAAAATATTTATATTTTTGGGCAGCCAGGCTCTGCTTCCCGCCCCTTGAATCCTGATACCGTAACTGCCCTGTTCAATGATATTTTTATCCTTATTCCAAAAGGTAATCTCCGCTTTTCTTTCCCACTCTTCTCCGGTCATATGGTAATTTGCAGAATTCCAGGTTGTCCATGGATCAAAAGTCGACATATCGGGCAGAGATGACACATAATCATCAAAGATTTTTCCTGTCACATAAATTCCGTTTTCATATCCAAACAGGTTATCAGGTTCAGTAACTATAGATATTATACCTACATCATCATATCCGGATTTTAAATTATATCCGACAAAATAAACACGTGTATATACTTCACTTTTTTTTCCGTTGGAATCTATACTAATAGCCCGTATAACAGTTGCCTTATCAACAAGATAATCAGGAATAGCATAATCACTATCAACTATAAAACCACCATTTTTTAAATTATCGTCAAATCCAATATAAACATCAGGAATTATGCTATACATATTATCACCGGAAGAAGCATCCGATATCAAAATTGGCCGGTCATATTTCATGGAGTTTTCATCGGGTATTGAACAGTCAAGAGTGTAATAAATTGTTCCGGATGCCTTAATCTCCAGATAAAAATCCTCTTCATAAAACCCGGACTCAGCCGAAAACGAAACCTTTTTATCATCAATAAATAAAGCCGCCAAAAGCAACAATAGCAAAAGCAAAAATCCAATTATACAGCTTATAATTTGTTTCTTAATTTTTTTCATTTTATATTTTAGTCCTCATTGATAAAAAATGGCTATATATTCTTTATATTTTTATTACTTATCAATCTGAGAACACAAGCCACCAACCATGTCACTAAAGATGAAACTGCAAATATAAGTGCGCCTACAGGGTAACCCCAGTTCAGATATCCATACCAGTCATTGGTGTAAGGCCACTCACCTTTTCCATTAATGAGAATGTTAGCAAGATAAAAGGTTCCGTAAATTATAGAAGGAGTCATGGCAAAGAAGGTATATCTGAAAGGTATCTTCTCTCCTCCGTCAATCAGTGCAAAATCAATCATAGCTAAAACAGGAACAAACAAATGAAAGAAAAGATTAGAGCCGCTATACATACCCTGAAGTCTATATATCGGCCATAAAAATAATGCTATAGTAAAAAAAGTTAGTCCTACTGCAGAAGTTGATATAAGTTTCATCAGCTTAAATCTGCTATCCATACCTTCATATTCTTTGTTTGTAATAATTGAAAGAATATCAAAGTTCAAGCTGCTAAAAGCAACTATTCCGCAAAACACGTTGGAAAGGACAGTGAAATATTTGAAGTTTTCAACTCCGTGAGAAACAAGCTCATTATCATCAGAGTTAAAATTAAACATTACAACAAGACCTATGATAACGAATATCAAAGTCAAAGCATTCACTATTTTTTCAAGGTTTTTTCTTTTCATTTTTTCTTTTTATTTACCTTTCTTCAACAGCTTTCCTACAGATGAAATCGCCGGTCCGAGAAAAATCGCCATAAGAAAATGTCCTACAAGCGGCGAACCTCCAATTAAAAACCCTATAAGTATACAGGTGAAATCTATAAGATTTCTAAAAAGGAAGGATGGTATTTTATTAAATTTACGGGCAAGCAGCACTGCCATCGCATCATATGAAGCAATGCCCACATCCGTATTCATATAAACTGCAGCACTTAATATAAATATAGCAAGTGCAATCACAAATACTATCCCTCTGCTTAAGCTTTCAGTAAATACAGAGTCCGGTATGGTTTTACTCCAAACCCAGTCAAAGAAATCAGCAAAATATCCAATTAAAATCATATTTAAGAAGGTTCCGATTCCTATGAGCTTTCTATCGACAATTATGACAATTAACAGTAAAAGCAAATTAAGTGACATCTGCCAGGTTCCAAAGGTCAAACCTATTTTCCCTGATATATTTCTGTTCATAAATGAATATGGGTCAGTTCCAAGATTACACAACAGAAGAAATGACAAGGTAAAACCCATACCAAATACAGCCCAAAAACAAAGTAAAATATTTTTTTTATTATCCTTGATATAATCTTTTATCATCTGACTGCATTCTCCCATGGTACAATTATGCTCTGTGCACCACCTGTAATTTCATCAAACCATGCAAAGTACTCCTCGTCATCCATCGGTTCACTTTCCACATACTCATCATTTATGTATTCGATATACCAGTAAAGCATACCGTTTCCGTCCTTATCATACTCTGTTGGGAAAACTTCTTCATCTCCGTGCCAAACCCCTTCAACCGATGAGTCCCACGCATCAGTCACATACTTGTATTCATACTCGCCAAGTTCTTCATTGTATACGCAGATATTAACACCCCAGAAATATTCACCCCAGCTTGCCGCACCATGTGATAGCGGTGCGGTAACAACCTTATTGTCATAAAATGTAGTGGTGTCATCAGCAAAAAATGTTCCTATCTGCCTCAGCTCATCATTTTCGTAGATAAAAACATAGATGCAAAGACTAGCTACAGCACCGTCATTTACACGGATCAAAAGCTCATCCTTGCCATCGGAATTGACATCGCAAACCGCATACTGATTCATTTCCGAAGGCTCCTCAAAATATTCCTCTTCATATGGAGGTATTCTTCCTTCTTCTATAAAAGCTCTTATAGCTTCATTATAAGCAACGATTCTTGCATTTATATCCTCTTCGGATTCTGTGGTTGCATCCGCTTCCTCAGTTGCTTCAGTGGTATCCTCAACTGAAGCCTTGTCAACTTCTTCTTTTTCTTCAGAAGTTTCTGCGGCCTCGCCATCCTCCTCAATAGTTATTTCTTCAGTAGTATTTTTGTCAGAATCATCTGCTTTTATTTTTTCATTTTTATTTGAACAAGCCGCAAGAGATAAAAGCATAGCCATTATGATTAAAAAACTGATTTTTCTTTTTACTTTCATTTTCTTACACGTCTCCTCATCATAAATTAATTACATATATACTTCCCACCATTTTAATTGTTTGTAAAACATTTGATTATATATAATTATAAACAATGTTATTATATTTTACATAATAACATTAGAAGTTGCAAGAATTTTCAAAAGTTGCTTTTATTTTTAAAAAAACTTATAATATTAATAGCTCTGGGGAGGGTTAAAAATTATTACATCGGAGGGAGAATTATGGATTTAAAAAAAGAACATTTATATCATGAATTTATCCAGCGCGAGCAGGAATTTCTACGTGCTGACTACAATCCTGAGATTGAGTTTTACTCTTATGTAAAATCAGGTGATGTTAATAATGTTAAGTCACTTTTAACCGAAAAGCTTTCTGAGAAAAAAGGGTTGGGAACACTTTCCGACAATCCGATTCAAAGTCTTAAGTATCACTTTGCAATAACCGCCGCCATGCTGGCAAGATATTGTATAGAAGGCGGTATGCCTTTATCGGATTCCTACAGTCTCAGTGACTTTTATATCAAAAAAGCGGACAAGTTAAAAAAAGCGGATGAGTTGTCAGAGCTTCATTTTTCAATGTGTCTTGACTACACAAAACGAATGAAAAATCTTCGTAAAAAGAAAATAACATCTATGCCTGTAGCTAAGGTCGTTGACTACATCTATGACAATCTCAACAAACGTATAACTCTTACAGACTTAGCTGCGTATGTAAATCTCAATCCATCATATCTGTCCAGACTATTTAAGCAGGAAACCGGTTTTACCGTAAGTGAATACATACGAAGCAGAAAGCTTGCTACAGCGCAAAACATGCTGATATATTCTGAGCTATCATCTGCTGAGATATCATCCATACTTGCATTTCCGAGCCAAAGCTACTTTACGGAGATATTCAGAAAAGAATTCGGTACAACGCCAACAGAATTCAGAATTTCTCATATGTTTGAAAGTGGGCTTGGAAGAAACAGCAAATAATTATTCGTAAATATTATTATATTTATATCACGAAAACGATATATTATAAATTCGCACTATTTTATCATTAGTATATGATTTGATAGTGCGTTTTTGTTTTTTATAATGCAAATCAACGCAAACGTATTTTTTTATTAATAAAACAGGAGGCCATTATGAAGAAAACAACCAAGCATGCAGCCACATTTGTCCTTGCTTTGCTTATGATGACAGCAAGCCTGACGGGATGCGGCAAAAAAGAAGACGAAAAAACTACCGAAACAGCAAAGACCGAAATTGAAGAAAATGTTGTTTCAGATACCAACAGTGACTCTGATGCAGTTGATACAAGTGCAACTGATGTATCAGAAGAAGAAATTGAAGTACCGGAAGGATATCACCTCGTATGGCATGATGAGTTTAATGGAACAAAACTTAGTGAAGACGACTGGAACTATGAGCAGCATGAAGTCGGTTGGGTTAACAATGAACTTCAGGAATATATACCAAGCGATGAATATGCATTTGTAAAGGATGGCGAGCTTGTTATACAGCCTGTTAAAAATGTAGATGAGAACGGAAATGTATCCTACGTATCAGGACGCGTAAATACTCAGAACAAGCATGATGTAAAATACGGTAAGATTGAGGCACGACTTAAGGTGCCTACCGGAAAAGGATTTTTACCTGCATTTTGGATGATGCCGCAAGACGAAAGTTACTATGGTCAATGGCCAAAATGTGGTGAAATAGATATTATGGAAGTACTTGGAGATACGACAAATACTCTCTACGGAACCTTACATTTCGGAGCTCCGCACAAACAAAAACAAGGTACATACACTCTTGCTAACGGTGATTTTGCAAGCGAGTACCATGTATTTGCTATCGAATGGGAACCAGGTGTTATTCGCTGGTTTGTAGACGGCGAACAGTATTTTGAAGAAAGTGACTGGTTTACAGGAACAGATGGTAATGAAGGAAGCCCTTATCCAGCTCCATTTAACCAACCATTCCACGTAATCTTAAATGTTGCTGTCGGCGGCGACTGGCCTGGCGATCCGAGTGAGGATACAATATTTGATGACAGAGCAGCCATGAAGGTTGACTATGTAAGAATCTTCCAGAAGGAAGAATATGATGAAAATGTTGAGCGTCCTGTAGATGAGCTCATTTTCCGTGAAGCTGATGAAACAGGAAACTTTGTATATAACGGTGACTTCTCTGAGGCAGAGGATTTGACAGATGACGAAAATTGGAAATTCCTTCTTTTTGCAGATGGTGAAGGCGCGGCAGAAATCAAAGATAACGAAATTATAATCACTTCAACATCAGCAGGTACAGAAGAATATTCCGTTCAGCTT
>JAFUEG010000009.1 GCA_017464045.1 Lachnospiraceae bacterium | reverse complement strand
GGCTGGAAATGTAAAATTTGCGGATATGTCTATGAAGGAGAGACGCTCCCTTCGGACTATATATGTCCTTTATGTGGACACGATGCAAGTGACTTTGAACCGATTTATGCGGAATAAAAAAGTTTACTAAGCTCAGCCAAGGATTTAGTATCGGTTTTAATTCTTATATTGGACAGATGACGCTGGACGGTACGCAGGGTAATGCCCTGCATATCGGCCAGCTCTTTTTGTGTCTTATCGGGATTTTCCAGAAAAGCTTTTAATGTTTGTTCTTCTCTTTCGGAAAGAGCATAATATTCTTTAAACTGTTTTATTTTATCAGCAAAGGAAACGGCTTCTGTAACGGCTTCAGCGGGTTCTTCTTCCGAAGTTACAGTTCTTTCATCAGCCGTAGCGGCAATTTCATCAGATTCTTTTAGCTTTAAAGATTTTGGTTTTGCATTATTGGATTTCAAATCCTCTGCTTCCCGGTATTTGTCATTATCCTTTTTTTCTGTATTGGATATGTCGGTTGTAGTCTTTTCGGTTCTGGAATGTTTTTTTGATTCGGCTATTATTACTTCTTCCGAATCTTCGGCTTCTTCTGCCGGAAGCTCATAATACAGATGCTTGACTGCCTGAAATGAGTTACAGCCTGTCTTGTCACAGATATTGCCAAGATTACGATATAAAACACTTCGCGACATATAAAGGCTTTTAGCAAGCTCTGACATAGTGCCGTCAAATGACAGAGCAGCAGTAAATACCTCGGTTTCTTTTTCTGTCATACCGTATCGTTTGGAAAAATCAGAAGGGGATATGTGTCTTGACGCAGACCTTCTGTTTTGACCGAAATCAAACATTCCCATAAAAGCAAATACCATCATAATTATAATAATTGCCACAAGTTCAATGCCGATAATGTTTATCAAAGAAAAATCTGATATAAATGATGAGGTAAAGATAAATGAAAAAATACTGTCTATTATTCGTCCGCTAACCGCTATAAAAGGAGCAAAACGATGTCCTCTTGCGAGCTTAAACATCATAAGAACAAAAAAGCTGTTGATGACACCGGCAACTATGTAATATATGCAGGTGTTTGTATATATGGATGAATCCTCACGCATCAAAACAGGATTTAATATATCAAATATAACTATTGCACTGGTTATCGCCGGAATATATTTCATATCCTTTATATCAGCTACAAGTCCCATGATAATATATGAAAAAACAATAAAAAGTCTTGGAGAATCATATACGAGAGCATTACCGTTGTACATAAGAACAAGCAGAGGATAGGAAAGGAAGTTGCCAATCAGTTCAAATAATATAATAACTACAACCATGCCGATATAGGTATATTTAAAATTAGAATCATTAAACGGCTTGGAATTAATAACCTCCTCAGGCTCCGTATCTGACAGATAATCGGCTGCACCTGATAAATTCATAAATGCAGCTATAAATGTTAAAAGAAGAAGACTGTAAAGGGCATAATTATAATTATGAGCATATGACTGGAAATAATATTGCATAATAATGGCACTGGACATGCTTATTATATATACACATCCTGTGTGCGACATATATGAAAATGCTCTGTACATAAGCTTATAATAATAAACACACTCTATTCCTATTATAAATATCAGAACATAAGCTGAAATAAGGAAGACATATTTGCTGTTGCTTTTGAAGAAAAACAGCATCAGCAATGAAGTAATAAGTGTGAATCCTCCCATAAGCCTGCTTAGGTTCATTGACTTTATATCGATAACACTAAACAATAAACCAAAAACTATAAGGGATGCAGCAAAAACCAAAAGCATAAGCTTGTTAAATAGTATGCTGTACTTTTCAGTGAAAAATTTACCGGTGTAAGAATAAAAGCTGCTGTTTACTGTAGAGTATGTATAATTGTATATGAAGAAGAACAGGGTAAGTATAATATGTCTTCCCAGCTTAAAATGCCATATAGATGATTTACTTTCTGCTCTGTCCATAATACGTCACCTCGTTTGACTGAATAAAATAAGGCTTTTTCAAGCTTTTTTGTATAGTTATTATAGACCTTTTTCGGCTGTTTGAAAAGAGCTAATAAAAAAAAGATGTCGTAAATACGACAGGACTTGTTCGTGAAAGAAACATATGTCATCTATTAATATTTTTCATATTTTAATAAGATTATATCGTTAGTTTTTGCACGACACAGAGTTTAAAAGGAGGGTGTAGCTACAAAAAAGAAGAGAATGTCGTGACGAATAGTAAGAGATTAAAGAAAAAAGAAGGGAGACAAATGTTTATGAAAATTAAAATGAGAAAGAAAACAATAATAAGCTTTGCGTTGGCATTGGCTATGGTAATAAGCTTTATGCCGGGAAATGTGCTGAAGGTTTTGGCCGATGGGGAAAATAATGTTTCAGTTTCTATAAATTTATATGATGAAACAATTGGTGATTTGGGAGAGTATGTAGAGAATGATGAACTTTTTGGAACATTTGTAACTGCAAATGAAAACGTTGTAAAATCTAAAATAAACATTGATGCATATTGGCCTACTGCTGATGGTGGAGTTCCGGATGATGGATATGATACAATTGTTGAATATAATAATTTTGCAACATTTAATTCATCCGATATACAGATTTATGCGTCCGGAATTCTTACAGTCCCTGTGCCTGAAGGATATGTTGGAACTGATGCAAAATTTAAAGATTTTGGTTTTGGTAATTATAATAATTATTTTTCTATAGTTAGTACAAGTGAGAAAAGTGTAACATTACAATTGAGTGATAATTATGTGCTTGCTTGTGAAGAAAATGCAGACGGTTTTTCACAATGGGAAGCGAGTACATTTTATCTTAACTTAAAGTCTGAAGGAAGTGAGCCGGATACATATACCGTAACCTTCTATGACGGTGACAAAAAGCTGGATGAAAAAACTGTTGAGGATGGCTCTAAGGTAACCAAGCCTGCAAGTGATCCAACTAAGGATGGTTATATTTTTGCCGGATGGTATGCTGACAAGGATTTAAAGACAGCATTTGATTTTGATAAAGCTATAGCAGATAATACAAACATTTATGCTAAGTGGACAAAGAATGAAGAACCAACACCGGAAGAACCAACACCAGAAGAACCAACACCGGAAGAGCCAACACCGGTTGAGCCTACACCTGCAACAGGTACACTTGCATCAACAGGTATCTACTGTGCACAGGATAATCCTTCAATTATAGCTGCTTATCTTACAGAGAAGAGTGTTGAAGCTGATACTATTGAATACAGATGGTTAGCATGTGAGGAAAGCAATCCAAACGCCTGGTTTGTAGTAAGCGATTGGACTAAGAGTAATTATTATCTTAGCTGGACTCCTGAGAAGTCAGGTGATTATATTATCGTTGCACAGGCAAGACTTGTAGGAAATGAAGAAAAGACTTTGGTTTATGATTCATTTGGTGTTAACTTCAGAACAGTAAATGCAAAGATTAAGGATATCTGCCAGATGCCTTATGAGGGTGGCTATCTCATCGGTATTGAGTCAACAGCAAATCCTAACCAGTCATTAAAGTACGAGATGCTTGTTATGGATCTTAGCTTATATGCAGCAGGCAATCCTAACTGCTGGGTACACAGCGTAAAGGGTGGTGTTGCTGAAGGTAATGCACTCTGGACTATTTGGGAGCCTCAGTATGGATATTATGTAACATTATTCAGAATATATGATGCAAATGATAATCTGTTAGACGAAACAGCTTACGGATTCGCAAATGCATACTAAACAGCTTAACAGTTAGAATTAAAAGGGACGGTTTTGATAAACCGTCCCTTTTGTTTTTCAAAACGAATATTTTTTGTATGGAATTTATATGTAATTGATGGTAAAATAAAACTATCTATGTAAACAATTATGGCTACAAACATATTTTCAATATAATTAAAAGGAGAATCGCAATGATTAATACGCTTATTAAAAATATTCAGGAAAAGAATGCACCGATAGTTGTGGGACTTGATCCTATGATGAATTATATACCGGAGCATATACAAAAGGCTGCCTTTGAGGAGTATGGTGAGACCTTGAAGGGGGCTGCCGAGGCTATATGGGTTTACAATAAGGGAATAATAGATGCAACCTATGATTTGATACCTGCTGTAAAGCCGCAG
>JAFUEG010000181.1 GCA_017464045.1 Lachnospiraceae bacterium | reverse complement strand
TTGAAAAAAAGAGAAAGTATAGGATGATATGAAAGGAATAATGAAGAAATGAACATTTAAGAGTGAAACTACATTAGTGATTACGCTTGCTATGGTGCTTAGTGTGTTTGCGTATCTGCCTATAAAGAACGCAAAGGCGGCAACATCGGAGGGCTTAGTCTTTAGTGGAACTGTAAATGTAGCGGATACTATTAATGCAACTGTAACATATGCAAACGGAACCGTTACAATATCCGGAACGAACTTATCACTAAATAATACTACTGAGGTTTGTACAGAAGATCAGGCTCCAATGACATTGACCTTTACACCTAATACTGGGTATAAGATAGGAGAAATACGTATTGCCGGAGCTTTGATTTCATTATCTGCAGATAATAAATATACTTGGACACCGGAAGCAAATGCTCATAGTGGTATTGATGTTTCTTTTGAGGAAGATGTTGCCTATACTTATTTGGATTTTAATACCGGTACTGCAACAGTTGATACTACTAATAACAAGGTGACATATACAGTAGATGGAACTGCTGTAGAAATATCTATTAGTGATGCTGCGGGTGGGTCTTATACTTGGGACGGTCAAGTAATGAAGATAAAGCTTGATAAATTGAATCAAATCACCTTCGCAATTGCTGATTACAGTAGTGTTCAAGAAAGTATAAGTGTAAAAGTTGACAAAGCAGGTACTATGACTTCTGTTAATAGTATAAGTGGAGATGGTAAATTTAATCTTGGCGGAATGCTTGAAGAAGCATCCAATGCAGGAAATGGTTATCGCTTGAGAGTTGAACCTGCAGGTAACCAAAACCCTGGTCCGGCTCCAGCCAATGATGATTATGAGGATATTAATATTGAAGCAACTTTCAATGGCTGCAAGGGAGAAATTCTTATAAATGGAACAAGAATAACACCAGATACAGGCGAGGTTGAGTCTTTTACTGGTACAGTGCCGCAGATTGGATATACTTCTGAAGATGAAACAAATGAAATTATTATAAGAACTGAGTTCGCTTATGTGGTGAATAGAATCGTTATAAATGGAGTGGAATACACATTTGATGATGACAGCGACGAACAAACCATTGAAGTGGCAGGTGCTACTTCCTACAATATATCAGTATTTGGAACTGCTGATGACCGCAAGACAATTATTTGGGCAAATCCGGGTGCAACCGATATTGATTCGGCAGATGCGTTGATTGAACATGGAAATGCAAGAATTATTGCTGTATATGATGAGAATGGAAATAAGTTAGATTATCATGAATATACTAATCAAGAGGAGCAGCCGGACGGTTCAAGAAGTGATGCATATGGTTTGAGAAATAATAGTGGTTGGGCTGTAGTTAAAGCCGGTTACAAAGTTGTGTTTGAATTTACACCGGAATACGGATATCAGTTAACAAAAGTTGCAGCAAATGAGCAGGAATTGGAACCACAATCAACAACGAATCAATACGTATTCACAATGCCGAATACACATGTTCACTTTGCGGCAACATTTACTAAGACTGAGGATGTAGTAAAGACTGATAGCTCAAGTGTTGAAAGCGGTACTATTGAGTTGGGTGGAGCTTTAGACGGCGGTTCAGCACAGCTTACGGTAAATGATGTAGAGTTATCTTCTGATAAGATTGCAGGATTTGAAAGTGCGGCAGGTGACTACACCATATCAAATTACCTTGATATAGACTTATATAATGTATTCTATAAGGGTAAGAATGATCCTGATGATGTATGGAGCAATAAGATTTCTGAGCTTGACAAGGAAGCAACAATTACTATTCAGTTGGCTGAAGGTGTTACAGCAGATGATATAGTTATCGTCCATAATGTACACGATGGCGATGAGTATGAGGTTATCGAGATTGAGTCTTACGATGCGGCTACGAATACCATTACATTTAAGACTAAGAGCTTCTCAAATTATGCGATAGCTACTAAGGTTAAGGGAGTAACAACTGTTACAACACCTGATAAGACAACCACGACTCCGACCACAGCAACTACATCACCAAAGACAGGTGATAACATGATGTTATTTGTTATACTTCTCTCGATGTCTGTGTTAGGATTTGGAATTTTAACAATATCAGGTATTAAGAAAAAATTAAGTAAATTCAATTAATTTAGAAAAAGGAGTATATATCAGGTTCCGTTAAAATATGGACAGGATATATACTCCTTTTTTATCTTGTGAAACTATACTGTTATGCCGTTTTTAATTAGTAGCTCCTTAAGACGTCGGACTTCTTGATTTTTGTTATTAAGTTCCTGGTTTGCAGTATCAAGCTCATTCTCAAGTTCCTGAACCTTGGCTTTTTCAGCCTCAAGCGCGGCTCTTGCTTCTGCGGTATTGCGGCGTTCTGCCTGAATATCCATTTTCTCCATATTTTCAAACCAGTATCCCATTTTACCATCCCTCACATTTTCAAGATTTCTCTCCGCCTCATCGGGCGGAACATTGAGTTTCATATACAAATTCCAGACAACACCTAAAAATGTATTTATAACACTTTCATTAGCATTATTAATTATTGCAGATATTCTATCGGAATTCGTATGTATAAAATTATTCAAATCCTCCACGGTCTGAATTTTATTAAGCATCATAAATACAGACATTTCGTCATCGTGGGCGATAAGCTCATCATTTGTATAAGAACGGATTTCTACGAGTTTGTATTTGAAATCAGGCATATACTCCTTGAATATTTCACTCATATAAATCCTGTCTTGTAAATGCAGTCCTGCTGTCCATTTATTAGAGCCCTCGTAATACACTATGGGAATGATTGGTGGATATTTATAGCTTTGATTTCTTGGGTTGCCAAGACCATTTTCATTTTGTTCCTTTCCGTATGCATCCCATATAAGCGCCATATAGCGAAGTAACTGCATAGCTATATTATAATCGACATCGCTCTTATGTTCAATAAGAGAAATGACAAAAATGGGTACAGGCATTCCATTTATGCGTATGCGTTTAACTGTGTCATCCTCGAATTCGACACCAAGATATGCATGATATTTCTGAGTATCGTCGATTATGTCCTCCGGCATAACATCCTTTAATATTTCTATATCTGAATAATCACGCAAGAATTGTGCGCATAATATGTGATTTTTGAATATCATACGGTTGTTGACATCTTTGATATGTCCTTTGTTTATATTTTCGTCCATTAAATTTACCTCCTGCTATAAAGCTTTGTAATATTCTTTTTAGTTGGAGGTGAGGTATTAAAATAAAGAATAAAATCTTTATGAAGCAGAAATTTGTAATTAATTATATTT
>JAFUEG010000180.1 GCA_017464045.1 Lachnospiraceae bacterium | reverse complement strand
GGATGTCTATCTTGTAAAGCGTTGGAATATGATTCCGAAGCTGGTGGATGTGGTTAAGGCTTATGCCGCACATGAAAAGTCAACTCTGGAAAGTATAGTGAGCTTAAGAAACGGCTCATACGAAAGTTTGTCTGAGGCTGATAAGATAAAGGCTAATGTAGAACTTTCTAAGGGGATAAATAAGATGATGGCAGTTGCAGAGGGGTATCCCGAACTTAAGTCCAGTGAGAACTTTATAGATTTAAGTAATAAGCTTTTTAAGGTCGAGGATGAGATTGCAAATTCCAGAAAATATTATAACGGGGTTGTGCGTCTTTTTAATAATAAGACAGAAACCTTTCCGGGCAATATATTTGCGAAGATTTTCGGATTTTCTTCAAAGCAGATGTTTGAGGCAGAGAGCTTTGAAAGAAATGATGTGGGGATAGATATATAGTAAATTTTTCTGTAAAATGATGATATGCATTTTAAGATAAGGGGAGATTGTTATGAGGAGAAACATTAAAGTAAAATGTCTTATATCAGCTATTTTAAGTGCTGTTTTTATATGCCTTGCATTTACACGTATCAATTCATATGCGGCAGATGATGACGAGTCTGATGAGGGCGTGATAGGATATGAAAACTATACGCCAAGTGAAGATCCTGAATATGAATGGTATGATTATGTTATAGACAGGTATAATGTTGACATTGTTGTAAATGAAAACAATCGTCTTGATATTACAGAGACGTTGGTTGTCTATTTTAACGTGCCGAAGCATGGAATATACAGAACAATTCCCCTTAAAAATAAAGTTGTCAGACTGGACGGAACAACCTCTAAAAATCGTACTCAGGTTACCAATATAAAAGTTAATAATGAATATGAAAAGGAAAGAGAAAATAATTCCTTGAAGCTTAAGATAGGCTCACCCAATGTAACGGTTACAGGTGCGCAGTATTATACAATAAGCTATACATATAATCTCGGAAAGGATCCTATGAAGAATTATGATGAGCTTTATTATAATATCATAGGTCCCGAGTGGCAGGATACGGTTATCGGAAATGTATCCTTTACCATAACCATGCCAAAGGATTTTGATGCGAGTAAGCTCGGATTTTCAGCAGGTTATGAGGGTAGTACCGATAGCAGCAGGATTATTTATTCGGTTGACGGAAATGTTATAACAGGAAGCTATAACGGAATTCTTGAGGCTACATAGGCTTTAACGGTAAGGTGTGAGCTTCCGGAAGGGTATTTTGTCGGAGCAGGACTTGATATAAATGTAAGAGATTATGTAATGTTTGCAATTCCGATTGCATTATTAATCATTTCCATACTTATATGGTATATATTCGGTCGTGATGATAAGGTTATTGAAACGGTTGAGTTTTATCCTCCGGAGGGTTTTAACAGTCTTGAGGTAGGCTTTTTATATAAGGGAAAGGCAGATAATCAGGATGTTGTTTCACTTCTTATATATCTGGCGAATCAGGGATATATAAAAATATCAGAATTTGAGGAAAAGAATTTTCTTTCTAAGAAAACAGGCTTTAAGATTACTAAGCTTAAGGATTATGACGGCAACAACGTGAATGAGAGAACCTTTTTAAACGGTCTTTTTAAAATAAATTATGGAAAGGGAATATTTTTGAAGGATGGAGAACCTTATGATGAGGGTGAACGAATTGAGGTTACCTCTACCGATCTTTATGACAGCTTCTACAGGACTGTCAATAACATTTTGCTCAATATTAATGACAAGGAAAACAAATATAAGATATTCGAAAAAAGAGCATCAAAGAAGTCTGTATTTATTACACTAATGATTATAGCATCATTTATCCTTATAACTATACCTCCGATTACTACATACGGTATGACGGAGATGCTTCCTATTGCGATTGTCTTTCCGGGAATAGGTTTTACGGTAATGTTTAGTATGTTATTTGAAAAAAACAAAACCGTATATGTAAACGGAAAACCAAAAACTTCACCATGGGCATCGAAAATATTTGGTCTTATATGGGGTATGGGCTTTGGAGGCATACCTTGGTTAGCAATAGTACTCCCTTCACTTCTACAGGATAAGTGGTATTTTATAGGTTATATGGTTGGTATAGCTTGTATAATCGGAATGGTTCTGTGCCGTGTATATCTGCCAAAGAGAACACCTTACGGCAATATGATGCTTGGCAAGGTAAAGGGCTTTAAGAACTTCCTTGAGGTGGCAGAGAAAGAAAAGCTGGAGACTCTGGTTATGGAGCAGCCGGATTATTTCTACAACATACTTCCGTATACCTATGTACTTGGTGTATCAGATAAGTGGATTAAGAAATTTGAGACAATAGCAATTGAGGCACCGTCCTGGTATGACAGTCCTACATTTAATACAGCAGCCTTCGGTGCATTTATGGGTGCGACTATGGCGGCAGCATATACATCTATGGGTTCAAGTCCTTCAAGCAGCTCAGGTGGTGGAAGCTCGGGAGGCGGTTCATCAGGCGGTGGCTCCGGTGGTGGAGGCGGTGGCTCCTGGTAATAGGTAAATTTAATGTGACACGGTTTATGTCCCGTGTCACATTATGTTTCCTCTAACTCATAATACTTCTCATAAGCTTCAACAAGCTTTGCGTCAAGTTCTTCCCGTTCAATGCTTAAATCACTTAATTTCTTTGAGTTGGTTGCATTTTCGGGTGCGTTTATTTTTTCGTCGATTTTGGAAATTTTTTCTTCCAAGTCGGCGATTTCTTTTTCAAGCTTTTTCAAATCGTTCTCGCGTTTTCTGGCTTTTGCCTGTTCTTCCTTGTTTTTAAGGTAGGCTTCTTTATTGGATAGTGTGGTATTATTGTCAGCAGTAACATTTGATGCGGCAGCTTCGCTTATACCAATTACTTTAGCACCTGCTTTTTTGGCTTCAGCTTCATATATAAGCTCCTTATGACTCTCATAATAATCATAATTTCCTATAAATGAATACAGCTTTTTATCC
>JAFUEG010000179.1 GCA_017464045.1 Lachnospiraceae bacterium | reverse complement strand
TTGTATCTCATATAAAAATGTTGCTTGATTTTGATATACAAAGGTGGTAAAGTCATAGAAGTAAACAATGATTTAAATAAAAAAAAATTAAGAAAAATACAGCAGTATTATAACAAAACATATCTTAGGAGATTCGTTATGAATAAAATCAAAATAATCACAGACAGTTCAAGTGATTTATCCCCGGAACAAATTAAGGAAAACGATATAGATATTGATCCGTTATGTATTATTATGGATGACAAGTCCTATCTGGATGGATTGGATACTGATTCGACTGAAATATTTAAATGGGCTGATGCCAATAAAACAACTCCGAAGACAGCTGCTATAACGTTCGATAAAACGAAGGAAATGATAGAAAAGTATAAAAATGAAGGTGCAGACATACTTTTCTTTTGTATCTCGGAGGATATGAGTACATGCTGCAATGTTGCACGCATGGCTGCGGAAGATTTGGAATATGAAGAGCATGTATTTGTAATTAATTCCATGAATCTTTCAACAGGCATAGGACTCCAGATTCTTTATGCCGCAAGGCTTATTAAAGAAGGAAAGACTGCTTCTGAGATAGCTAATCTTGTAAATGAACGACGTAATAAAGTTCGGGCAAGTTTCGTTGTTGATACACTTACTTATCTCGGAAGAGGTGGAAGATGTTCGACTGCAACAGCCCTTCTGGGAAATACATTAAAGTTAAAGCCTGAAATTGTTGTTGAAGACGGAAAAATGCATGTTGCAAAAAAATACCGCGGCTCACAGGACAAGGTTATTTTAAAATATGTAAATGATTTAAAAGATGACCTTTTGAAAGCAGATCCGACGCAGGTGTTTATAACACATTCACATGCTTCTGATGAAGTTGTAAATAGAGTGAAGGAGTATCTTGAAGAATTAAATATATTTGAAAACATTACCGAAACCAAGGCAAGTGGAGTTATTTCAAGTCATTGCGGGCCGGGAACTCTGGGAGTGCTTTTTTATGAAAAGTAGATTCATATACAGATTTATTGATTGGTATGATTTTTATAACAAAATAAGTTATTAGAAATAAAATGTCGGAGGAAACAATATGGATGAAAATAATAAAAAAAATGCTAATAAAATATTAATTGCAATTATAGCGATTCTTGCTGTTGTAGTAATAGGTTTGGTTATAGTTATTGTAAATAAAGGAAAAAACAAAGAAAAGGATAATATAGCTGCAGATATTTCAACTGAAGATACTACAACTGCTGAAGATGTAAATGCAAGCGACAGTGATGCCGATAAAGCAGATAATGATACAGAAGCACAGGATGAAGAGGATAAAAATGACACAACAGTATCAGACGCTGATGATTCGGAAAAGCTTCTTTGTTATGCAACTATTTCAAGCACTAACAGTTGGGAAAACAATGGAAAGCAATCAGGACAGTTTGATATAAAAATAGTTAACAACAGCAGCAGTGAGTTAAAGGATTGGTCTGTCAAGATAGATGTTGGAAAGGATACATCCGTAGACAGCTTTTGGAATTGTAATACGGATTTAAAGGACGGAGTGCTCACACTTACACCTGTTGAGTATAACGGTTCTGTAGCCTCTAAGCAGTCTCTTGGTGATATAGGGATAATTGTAACTGCGGCATCATCAGATGATTTTAAAGCAATTAATCAGGCTGTTTTATATGTTGATGGAACGGAGTATAAAGAAAAAGAAACAGCAGATTCCTCAAATGATGATAATAAAGAGGATACAAATGATTCCGATAATAATGATAATCAGGAAAAAAAGAAAGAGAATAATGGTAAAACACCTTATGATAACCATGGAAAGCTTTCTGTAAAAGGAACTGATATTGTTGATGCGAATGGAGATAAATTCCAATTAAAAGGTCCTAGTACACATGGTATAGCATGGTTTCCGGATTATGTAAGCTATGATACCTTTAAAACTTTTAGAGACGATTGGGGAGCAAACATGATAAGAATTGCCATGTACACTGATGAAAATGGCGGATACTGTAGTGGCGGTGATAAGACATATCTTAAAGGTCTGGTGGATGAGGGTGTTAATGCCGCAACAGATTTAGGTATGTATGTTATAGTTGACTGGCATATACTTCATGATTTAAATCCTCAAGTCAATAAGTCTGATGCTATCGCTTTTTTTGAAGAAATGACCGAAAAGTATAAGGGCTACGATAATATAATATATGAGATATGTAATGAACCAAATGGGGGAACTACTTGGTCGGATGTAAAGGACTATGCCGAAGAGGTTATACCTGTGATCAGGAAAAACTGTCCGGATGCAATTATAATTGTAGGAACTCCGACATGGTCGCAGGATGTTGATATTGCAGCAAATGATCCTATAACAGGATATGATAATATAATGTATGCGGTTCATTTTTATGCATCTACACATAAAGATAATATCAGAAATAAAGCACAGACTGCTCTTGATAAAGGAATACCTGTATTTATAAGTGAATGTAGTATATGTGATGCTTCAGGTAATGGGGCTATAGACTATGATGAAGCTGATAAGTGGTTTTCGTTTATAAATGATAATAATTTATCTTATGCGGTATGGAATATTTCCAATAAAGATGAAACTTCGTCGCTTATTTCTTCCGGATGCAATAAAACTTCCGGTTGGAGTGATGACGAGCTTTCTGAAACAGGAAAGTGGTTTAAGAGTATAATGAACAAATAAAAATGTTGACAAATTAAGTGAGGTTGTACATAATGAGAGTTATTGCGGGAACAGCCAGAAGTCTTCCTTTAAAAACGATAGAAGGACTTGACACAAGACCGACGACGGATAGAATAAAGGAAACATTGTTTAATATTATGATGGGTTATATTCCTGAAGCCAAATTTTTGGATTTGTTTGCAGGAAGCGGTGGTATAGGAATTGAGGCATTAAGCAGAGGCGCAACTGACTGCACCTTTGTCGAATTAAATCCTAAGGCGGTTGCTTGTATAGAGGATAATGTTGCATT
>JAFUEG010000178.1 GCA_017464045.1 Lachnospiraceae bacterium | reverse complement strand
GTACCGATTGCAGTTACTGCCATAACAGTGATTATGGTAACAATTGCCGAACCCACACCGGCACAGCTTCTTGCAAGTGCGGAAAGACCTTCACGTTCCTTACCGCCCTCTGTAAATGCAGGAATCATTGACCAGTAAGGTATATCCATCATAGTAGAGGTAACACGCCAGAGGATTTAGGTTACTGCCGCATATGCTACAAGTCCGCTTCCGATCAGTGACGGTGGTGCGGAAAACATCAGGAACAGAATTACTGCATTAGTAATTGTACCGATCAAGAGCCATGGTCTGAACTTGCCCCATCTCGTCTTTGTCTTAGCTACAACTATACCCATAATCGGATCATTAAATGCATCAAATATTCTTGCTACCAGGAGGATTACGCCCATCGCAATCGCACTTACTCCGAGGATATCCTGATAATAATACAGTATATAGCTTGCAGAAAGCATATAGACCATATCTTTTCCTACGGCACCAAGACCGTAAGCAACTTTTTCCTTAGCTGTTAATCTCATCTTATCTCTTCCTTTCTTCCTTTACTCCGGTTCTTATATACACATTTTCAAGTACACGCATGGCACGCTGCCGCTTAACGCCATGCTTAGCACTTAAAATGTGTATACAAGAACCTCCTCGATATAATATACTTAAAAAATACTCTATAACATAACACTATACTTATCACTTAAAATTAATATACAAGAAACTAAATTTTTTATTAATAAATACATATACAATAACAATATGAATCGCTAATCTAAATATTAATTGTGAATTCTATGTCAACTGTCTTAGCCTGCGGCGACTTAACCTTGAGCTTTGCCTTACCGGCTTTGCCGAGGGTCTTTACGTAGGTTCCGCCCATACCTCCTGCGAAGGCTACAGTCTTAGGTCCGATAATTGCCGCATCTCCCTTTATATCAAATGTAACCACATCATTGAAATACGGTAATACATTTCCGAATTCATCTACTGCCTCTACTCTTACTGCTGCAACATCATAGGTATGATCCTCAATTAAAGCTGTGTGGTCAACACTTACCTTAAACGATATGCCTGTCATAGGCTTTTTCTCTACTACCTTTACAACCTCATCATCTTTAATTGCTTCAAAGCGATAAACCGTAGATTCTCCGCCCCAGTTTCCGATGTACTTATTATAAAGTTCAACTGCTTCCTCCATCTTCATATGGTACATAACCATAAGCTTTCCTGCCTTAAGGTACATGGCCTTGGTAAGTCCGTAAAGTCCAACCTTGGCAGTTGCATTTAAAAGAGCCTTAACATCCTCGGCCTGCTTATGAGGCATACCGGTTTCTTCCTCCAAAGCACTGCCGATAAAATCATCTATGCGGATAGGTACATGCTTTAAATTCTTATATGGAGAATTCTCCGAAGTGTATTCCTTTATAAATTTATCATTTTTATACATCTTAACACTGTCAGCGTTTGTGAAAATGTATATATCACCCATATTTCCACCCGGATGCTCACCTATATCCATGGTTGAGCTAACCTCAAGTACCGGTGTATCATCCTGCTGGCTTGCATAAACCGCCGATGCAAGCTTTGGATTACGGAACATATCCATAACACCATGATAGCAGATTCTGTCGCCGCTTCCGAAATCCTTGTGGGTATTGTAATCAAACATACACCATCCGAAGCTTCCTGTTATATCCTCCTGTCCTGCTACCTCATCAAGAACATTTGCATGTCTTAATGCATGCTCAAGTCTGTGCTCCTCCCAGTCAAAAGGCTTTGTCGGATACATATGTCCGTTATACTCACTTATAAGATAAGGCTTGCTCATATCGGAGGTTACATCCTTCTTTGCATCACAGCCCTTGTGCTTGC
The DNA here is from genome assembly GCA_017464045.1 of Lachnospiraceae bacterium. The sequence continues at coordinate 5,272 of JAFUEG010000178.1, read as the reverse complement.
CATCATGCAAGAAATCGTTGTAGGTAAATACATCCTCCTGAAAGATTCCCTTTTTGTAGCAGCGTACACCGCCTGTCTGTCTGGTAGGATCGAGCTTATGAGCCTCCTCATTGGTTCTTGCATAAAACTCCTCATCGTCCTTGGACTCATTTATTCTTACACCCCAGATAATGATTGAGGTATGATTTCTGTACTGCTTAATCATGTCCTTAACATTTTCCACAGCCTGATTCTTCCACTCTTCATCTCCTATATGCTGCCAGCCCGGGAACTCCGTAAACACCATAAGTCCTATCTCATCGCATCTGTCAAGGAAATAATGTGACTGCGGATAATGTGAGGTACGAACCGCATTTACTCCGAGCTCATTCTTAAGAATATCCGCATCATTTACCTGCATGGACTTAGGCATCGCATATCCTACATAAGGATAACACTGGTGTCTGTTAAGTCCTCTAATCTTAATCTTTCTGCCGTTTAAATAAAATCCGTCATTCTTAAATATTGCTTTTCTATATCCAAAGGTTACAAGCTTTTCATCTATTACTTCACCGTTTTCAATAAGCTCAGTCTTAAGCTCGTAAAGTGCCGGATTGTTAATATCCCAAAGACAAACCTCACCGGTCTGGTAAGCTGTTTCTTCTACATTTTCTATATCAGTTATTATGAGCTCTCCGACTTCTTTAAATTCTGTCTCGTCCTTCTTTCTGATGGACTGCTTAAGCCTTTGTCCTGCCTTTGCATTTACAATTGTATAATCTGAACAAACTGCTGATTTCTTGGTTATATCTGCCCCATGCTCCTCTGAATAGCTTGGTGTAGCAATCTTAGTTGTAACAAATATATCCTCTATATAACTATTATTCTTTATATCAATATATACATCTCTGTAGATGCCGCCATAGGTCATGTAGTCAACCACATATCCAAACGGAGGTACATTTAAGGTTTCATTGCTGTCAACCTTTACCACAAGCTTATTGGTCTTACCATATATAAGCTCCTTACTTATATCCAGTGTAAATGCAGTGTATCCGCAGCTGTGCTTTCCTATCTCCTTACCGTTAAGATAAACCGTACTCTCATGTGCCGCACCGTCTATGGTAAGTAATACCGTCTTTCCTTCCCATGCCTTATCTGCCTCAAGTTCCTTTACATATCCGCTTACCATCTGGTAAATGTGTTCATCAAAATAATGAAACGGTGTCTCCTTGCAGGTATGTGGAAGACGTACTGTCTCAAGCTTTGATACGTCATAATCCTCTGCAAGCAGGTCCTCCTTAAAATCACCGGTAAATTTCCAATCATCATTGATATAAATTCTTGACATTCCGTAAACCTCCTATTTTTTTTGATATTATTCCTTGTAATTCATTGTAGTTGCTTTTATTTTTCTATACCCTTCATAATAATATCCACAACCTCATTTAATGCATCCTGATAAGTTATCTTATTTTTTAGTAACACATCCCGGTTGTAAAACTGCTCCCATGATGCCTCAAGCATCATCTTAACTATGCTTATATTTACCTGTCTTATGCTTCCTTCTTTAATTCCTCTTTCGATAAGCTCTATCGTACTTTCCCATCCGGTTTCAAGCCTATGTGCCACATGCCTGTATATGTTTGGATATTTATCTCTAAGCTGATATAAGTTTTCGTAATTTACATCCTTATACCCATCCGGCATAACCGTCAGCACCGCTCTAAGCTTATCTACGGTTCCCAGCGACATATCCCTAAGAATTCTCTCCTCGCCCTCCTTTGCCGCATCAAATAAATAATCAACTGCAGCAAGTGAAAGTTCTTCCTTATCCTTAAAGATTGTATAAATTGTTTTTTTGCTCATCGAAAGCTCTTTTGCAATATCGTCCATGGTAAACTTCAGCCCTTTTTGGTTAAATGCCTTTATCGCGGCCTCCAAAACAGCCTCTCTTACCTCCATAACCGCTATCACCTCAATTCTTTTGGGAATTCTTCTTTGTGTGTTATTATTAATTTTTTCTTATACGCCTTTGGAAACTAATTTTATTTTTTCAGTTTCCTTAATTGTAACATCTATATGATTGTTGCACAAGAAACTAATTTCACAAAAAAAGTTTCCAATCATTGTGCATTTTGACGAATTTTTAATAATTGTTTTAAAATAATTTGATTATTTGCACAAATTAATATAAGGTGCTATAATTACGAAGAAAATATATAAAGGGGAGAATCCAAATATGGAAAGATTAAGAAAAAATTATTTTATTTTAGTTGTATTTTTACTTATTGTTATGTGCATCATCGGTGCATGCGGTAAAAAAGAAAACTCCGATGAAATTTCAATCACGTCCAACTGGAAGTTGGTCAGCTTTACTGTAAATGGGGAGAAAACAGAAGTAAAAGATGGCTTTGACTCATCCTTATATCCTACATTTAGTTGTCCGGATGGAGTTAATTGTGTGGTTTCAAATGGAAAAGAAGGTCATCACGGCACTATCGAAGAAGTGGACGGCAAATACATGATTACCTTTGACGGATCATCCATAGTAGGTATGGAAGGAACCATATCAGGTAATACGTTGACTCTGGTAAATCCAAAAGGGACAGTTGAAATGGTATTTGCAACAGAAGAAAAATGATATTTATAATTTTAAAAGCAAAAAACGATGCACCGCTTGAAGTGCATCGTTTTTATACTTAACTAGAAGTTTCCGCCGTTCCAGCCCCAATCCTTTGTGCCTATATAAGACACGTACACATTTCTTGCCGGTATATCCAACTCTTCCTCAAATATATTGCATATAGCAGCTGTCAGTCTGTCATACGCATCCGAAGAAGCATTTCCGAAAATTCTCACTGCAACATAAGCTCCCTTTTCAAGCTTATTTCCCGCCATGTATAAGCTATACTCATCCTCAAATCCAACCATTAGAAAGCTTTCAGGCTTTCCGATGATGGATATTTCTTTTCCCAATCTTGATTTGATAATCTCTCTTTTTTCTTCCGATACCTTAAGTGTTATTTTCGAATCAATAAATGGCATGGTTTTGCCCTCCTTTTTAATTAATCATCATTAAACATTGACAATTGTTTATTTTCATCCCTTTCGGGAAGATTTTTATAAAATTCAAGAAGTGAATCATTATCTCTAATAATAAAAGCTTCTTTTTTCCCTTCAATAATTGCATTTCCCGATGCATTATTTACAAGCAAAGCAGAATATGCAGCCAATCTCCGATACTGTCTTAATGCAAATTCTACGGTATGCATAGTACCACCATTTTCAGTCGTCTCAATTACGATAACGCCCTGACTTACACCACTTTGCAAACGATCCCTTTCAACAAAAGTGTATTTTTGAGGTTTCATATAAGAGACGTACTCACTGATTATACATCCTCCGGTCTCAACAATTCTTTCAGCTAGTTTTTCATTTTGTTTTGGATAAATACTATTAAGCCCTCCCGGCAAAAAGACTGCACACTTACCGTTTTTATCAAGCGCGCCAAGTAAGGCTTCCGTATCACAACCATATGCAAGTCCGTTCACAATAACATATCCCATTTCAGCGGCCATAATTCCAGCATTATACGCCAATTTTCTACCTTCATCAGAACAATCTCTGCTTCCAATTATTGCTACGCTTTTTTTATTATTCAATATATCAATATCACCAATATAATATAAGCAATCCGGTTTTTTTGATATATCATTTAACGCTTTTGGATAATGTGCGTCTGAAGGAATACATTTTTTTATTTCATAAATCATACTCTTTTCCTCAAATCGATTTGCCCAAAGCAAACATTTCAACCTTCTGGGCTCCCTTTTCCAAAAGGATTTCCCTACAAGCATATAAGGAATTACCGGTAGTAGTGACATCACTGCATATTTCCGGATCCAATAAATTATAAAAATATTGAATTGCACTTTGTTTACCTTCTTTTAAGTCAAGTATTCTTCCACTAAAAATATCAAATAAAGGATTTTTTATCTTACGTTCTTTATCAAGCCAATACTTATGATAATTACTATAGACTATTATTTCTCCTGTGTCATTCCATAAAGGATTACTAAATACCATCGTAGTTCCTCCTTTCTATATGAACACATGTTCATTATATATTTATTTTATATTAATTTCAATATATAAGAAAAATTTTTTTCATATTTAGCAAGAAAGCTTTTTTATATTTATAGTTATACTTTTTATTTTTCATTTAATTGCCTTAACCTAACATTTATTATATAATGAATTAAATAAAAACAGTTTTAATACTGTCATTTTTGAAAGGAAAAACTATGAGCGATACTAACACAAATGAAAACACAAAACCCCTCGGTGCAAGACTTGGTGAAGGCTTTTTCTGCATCTTTTATCTTATATTTGTTTTTACGGCTGCTATCATCCTAAGAAGTAAAGGAATAAATGCATCCTCCGATACAGCCAAATACAGATACGGGCTCGGAATGATGATGGCACTCATTCTCGGCTGCGGAGATGCCTTTCATCTTATTCCAAGAATTATAGTAAATTTTAAAGGCAGCTTAAAGCATCAGGAAATATTTTTAGGTGTCGGCAATCTTATCTCATCAATCTCCATGACGATATACTATCTTGTTATGGTAGTTATGTGCGACACAATCGTTACAGGTGATTCCAATTATGAAATTAATCATGAAATCGAGCTAACCATAATAATTCTTGCAATGATCAGAATATTCCTCTGTCTCTTTCCGCAGAATAAATGGTTCAAAAAGGAAGGAAGTAAAATATGGGCGATTATACGAAATGTACCATTTGCCATAATCGGAATTCTGATGATTATACTTTTAATTAAGGCTGCCGGTATAACAACTATATATTCTAAAGCATTTTACTTCCAGTTAGCCATAAGTGTCTTACTTAGCTTCGCCTTTTATCTTCCTGTAGCTATATGGGGAAGAGAAAAGCCAAAGCTTGGCATGCTTATGATACCTAAAACCATATGCTATATATGGATGCTGCTTGTGATACTACTGGTATAAGCATATAGTTCTTAACATATCCAATAAAAAATAAAGCAGCTTTGACAAATGCAGATTGCATTACATAAGCTGCTTTAATAATAATATTTTATTACAGATACTCAATTCCAACAAGCGTTAGTCCGCAAGCCTCGGATTTAGGGCCTGCCTTGGCTCTGTCACAGGCTTCAAGGATTTCTTTTACATGTTCAGGTTCATACATCCCCATACCGCACTTAAGAAGAGTTCCCATGATTATGCGTACCATATTGTATAAAAAT
>JAFUEG010000008.1 GCA_017464045.1 Lachnospiraceae bacterium | reverse complement strand
TCCGAAAGAGATTATGCAAGGCGTGACGAGCTTTTAAATGAGCTTCGTGATAAGGAGCTTGATAATTTAAGAACCAGTAACGGACCTGTTTTGGCAACGGGAATGGCGGAGTATGACATTAACGATAAACGTAAGGTGTCTGAGATTTTTGATAAAGCAGATGTAAGGATGTATGCCAACAAGCAGGAGCTTAAGGCGATGTATGAGTAATATTTATTTAACAGATAAATGCTTTGAGTTTGCTTGACTCATTTAATTGTGTTATAATGTGGCTGTTGTGCTTTTGGGCACAGCAGCTACATTTATGTAATAGGAAAGAGAAATGTAATGCCGAGATTTTATGTTGATAAGAGCATATGTATAAATGCTGATAAGTCAATAAATATAACAGGTGAGGATGTTAATCACATAAAAAATGTTTTAAGGCTTAAGGCGGGAGAGAACTTAACAATAAGTGACGGTGAGGGGACGGATTACCTGTGCCGTATAACAAGTCTTTCTTCAGAGATGGTAACCTGTGATATAGTTGACATTGTAAAAAATGCATCCGAGCTTAAGTGTAGGATTACAATATTTCAGGGTATGCCCAAGTCGGATAAGCTGGAGCTTATAATCCAAAAGGCTGTGGAGCTTGGAGCCTGTGAGATAGTTCCTGTTATGACCAAAAGAACGATAGTTAAGCTGGATGATAAAAAGGCAGGCAAGAAGCTTGAACGATATAATGCCATAGCTAAATCAGCAGCCGAGCAGTCAGGCAGAGGTATCGTGCCTTTGGTTAAAAGCTTTATGAGCTTTAAGGAAGCTTTGGAATATGCCAAAACCCTTGATATGAATATTATCCCTTATGAAGAAGCAAAAGGTATGGAGTATTCACGAGAGGTTATAAAAGAAATAAAGGATAAGAAAAGTCTTGGTATCTTTATAGGGCCGGAGGGCGGCTTTGCAAAGGAAGAGGTAGATGCAGCTAAAGAAATAGGCGCAAAATGCATTACACTCGGAAACAGGATTTTAAGGACAGAGACAGCCGGACTTACAACGCTTTCAATTATTATGTTTGAGTTAGATGAATAATAATGTTAAGAGATAATATTTATTGAAATTTTTTGAAATCAGATGATATAGTATGATGATTTGTTTTAGATTTGTATAAAAGATAAGAGGTTAAATTATGGAATGTTATTTTGATAATGCTGCAACAACTGCAGTTTTTCCTGAAGTAAAGGATTTAATGGTTAAGATTATGGAGGAGGATTACGGTAATCCTTCGTCTCTTCATATGAAGGGAGTGGAAGCCGAAAGGTACATAAAGGAAGCGACAGCAAGAATTGCTAAGGAGATTAAATGTCAGGAGAAGGAACTTGTCTTTACCTCCGGTGGAACCGAAAGCAATAATCTTGCGATTATCGGTGCAGCTATGGCAAAAAGACGTCAGGGAAAGCATATTATCTGTTCTGAAATCGAGCATGCGTCCGTTAGTGCCCCTATGGAATTTCTGGAAAAAGAAGGCTATGAGGTAACCTATGTCGGGGTTGATGAACACGGAAGATTAAAGCTTGACGAATTAAAAAATGCCTTAAGAGAGGACACGATACTTGTCTCAACAATGTTTGTAAATAATGAGATTGGTGTTATAGAACCTATAGAGGAGATTTCAAAGGTTATAAAGAATTATAATGAAAATATAGTTTTTCATGTGGACGGAGTTCAAGCTTTTGGAAAGATGAGATTTTCACCCAAAAAGCTTGGTGTCGACCTTATGAGCTTTAGCGGTCATAAAATACACGGACCAAAGGGCTCAGGTGCATTATATAAAAAGGATAAGCTTTTGATGCGTCCTATAATATATGGTGGCGGTCAGCAAAATGCCATGCGCTCCGGTACAGAAAATGTTCCGGCTATAGCAGGTATGGGACTTGCTACAGAGCTTATGTACAAGGACAACGAAAAAAAGATGGATTATATAAGAGCATTAAAGAAGAGCTTTATCGAAAGAGTAACAGCCTTTGAAAATGTATATGATAATTCCGGTGATGCTCCGCATGTAATGAGTATCAGCTTTGTGGGTGTAAGAAGCGAGGTAATGCTTCATGCCCTTGAGGATAAGGGAATATACGTATCGGCAGGCTCGGCATGTTCTTCCAACAAGCCACACGTAAGCAACGTGCTTAAGGCGATAAAACTGCCACAGGATAGACTTGAATCAACACTTCGTTTCAGCTTCTGCGAAGACAACACCATGGAACAGGTAGACTATGCAGTTGGTATAATAGGCGAATTGCTTCCTATGTTGAGAAAATATACAAGATAATTTTTACATACGGTTCTTTAGAATATATCTAAAAATGTGCTAAGCAAAGCGTTAAGTGTCAACGTGCTTTGCGTGTACATATTTTAGATATATTCTAAAGAACCTGTTGTTGAAAGTGCATTAATATAGAGTATCTTATATGTATGAAAAAAAGATTGGAGATTTAGTATGCAGTATAAAATGTTTCTTATAAAATATGCTGAGATAGGAACCAAGGGTAAGAACCGCTATGTCTTTGAAGAGGCTATGTGTAAGCGTATGCGTAATCGTTTAAAGCCTTACGGAGAATTTGAGGTAAGACGTGAATACGGAAGAATATATGTCGAAGCATTTTCAGATTATGATTTTGATGATGTTATAAAGGTGCTTAAGCAGATATTCGGTATAGTAGGTATCTGTCCTGTCAAGGTAGTGGAGGATACCGCTTATGACAATATTTCTAAGGCAGTTATAGAATATATAGATGAGGAATACAAAAATAAGACCTTTACCTTTAAGTGCCATGTAAGAAGAAATGATAAGAATTATCCAAAATCATCCATGGAGCTTAACTGTGATTTGGGTGCCGATTTGCTTAATGCATTTCCTGATTTATCCGTAGATGTACATAATCCGGAGGTTATGATAGAGGTTGAAGTAAGAAATGTAGCTTACATATATTCCAAGGTTATTCCCGGACCGGGAGGCCTTCCGGTTGGTACAAACGGAAAGGCTATGGCGCTTTTATCGGGAGGTATCGACAGTCCGGTAGCAGCATATATGATAGCCAAGCGTGGAGTTGAGCTTGAGGCAGTATATTTTAACGCGCCGCCATATACAAGTGAAAGGGCCAAGCAGAAGGTTATAGACCTTGCCAAGCAGGTATCCCAGTATTCCGGTGTGCTTAAGCTTCATATAGTAAACTTTACTGATATTCAGCTTTGCATATATGATAACTGTCCGCATGACGAGCTTACGATTATAATGAAACGTTATATGTATAAGGTGGCCGAAGAGCTAGCAATGAAGGAAGATTGTCAGTGTATAGTTACCGGAGAAAGCATAGGTCAGGTATCAAGCCAGACCACACAGAGTTTACTTGTTATAGATTCTGCGATAGATAAAATACCGGTGTTCAGACCTTGTATCGGTATGGATAAGCAGGAGATTATTGATATATCTGAAATGATTGGAACATATGAAACTTCGATTTTACCGTATGAGGATTGCTGTACGATATTTGTTGACAAGCACCCTGTAACACGACCTAAATTGGATCAGATACTGGAATCGGAAAAGGCGCTTACAGGCAAGATTGAAGAGCTTTATAATAAAGCTATGGAGAGTGTTGAGGTTGTCTACTGCAGATAAAAAAGGTAATTACAAATTAGGTGTTATATATATCATAACGTCGGCATTTTGCTTTGCACTTATGAACCTTTTCATACGCCTTTCGGGTGATGTACCGACGCTTCAAAAATGTTTTTTCAGGAATTTTTTTGCACTGGTAATTGCAGTGGGAACACTGATAAAGAGCCATACTCCTTTTAAGATAGGAAAAGGAAATACAAAGTATCTTCTTATCCGTTCCGTAAGCGGAGGCTTGGGTATGGTGTGTAATTTTTATGCTGTTGACCATATGCATATATCGGATGCTTCCATATTAAATAAGCTTTCACCCTTCTTTGCAATTATTTTTTCAATCTTTGCACTTAAGGAGATTGCAAACAGGTATGAATGGCTGGCTGTATTATCAGCCTTTACGGGAGCGTTATTTGTTGTGAAGCCTACCTTTAGTTCAGAGGTCATACCTGCACTTGCGGGAGTACTTGGCGGACTTGGAGCGGGACTTGCCTATGCGTATGTAAGAAAGCTTGGGATAAGAGGAGAAAACAGCATGATAATTGTTGCATTTTTCTCAGGCTTTACAACACTTATGCTTACTCCGTATCTTCTTTTTAATTATACGCCTATGACACTTACTCAGTGGGGATTTCTTATTCTCACGGGCTTTGCTGCCGCAGGCGGACAGATATTTATAACCAAAGCCTATGCCAATGCTCCTGCAAAGGAGATATCGGTATATGATTTTTCTATAGTGATATTTACAGCAATATTCGGATTTTTATTCCTTAATCAGATACCTGATTATCTAAGTGTAATAGGTTATATAATCATAATCGGTACAGCCGTTATAAAGTGGTACTTCACGGTTCATCATAAAAAAGAAAAAGCTGTATAAAAACCTAAACATCATTACATAATATTACTAAAATAAATGGAAAAAGAGGTAAAATTATGATTAATGATGATACTATAAAATTATTGCGTGAGTGTGATGCGGGCATAAGAATGGGCATTGACAGCCTTGAGGAGATGCTGAAATATACCAAAAACAAGAATATGTCCGAATGCATGTACAGAACCCTGGAGATTAGTCGTGATCTGGAAAAGGATACCACAGAGCTTTTAAAGGAATACCATGACGATGGGAAAAATCCTAATCCTATAGCGGAAGGAATGTCATGGATGAAAACCAATGTAAAGATTGCACTAAATGACAGCGACCACACCATCGCAGATCTGGTTACCGAAGGCTGCAACATGGGGATTAAATCCTTACAGAAATATCTGAATGAATTTAAAGCGGCAAATGATAAGGCAAAACAGATAGCACAAAATCTCATAGACTCCGAGGACCACCTCATACAGGATATGAGAGCATATTTATAAAGTAATAAATGTATTATTAACTATATATAAATCAGTATACAACCGTAAGTATAGGAAAAAGGAGAACAATTATGAACATAGGAAAAGTAATAGCCGGAGAGCTTAATATCAAGGAGTGGCAGGTTGAAAAGGCTATAGAATTAATAGACGAAGGAAATACTATACCTTTCATTTCAAGATACAGGAAGGAGGTAACAGGCTCATTAAATGATGAGCAGCTCCGTAGTCTTGATGAAAGGCTTACATATCTTAGAAATCTTGAGGAAAAGAAAACGTCTATACTTGCAACCATTGAGGAGCAGGGCAAGCTTACCGATGAGTTAAAAAAGCAGATTGAGGATGCTATGACCATGGTTGTTCTTGAAGACCTTTACAGACCATACAGACCAAAACGTAGAACCAGAGCAACTGTTGCCAAAGAAAAAGGACTTGAAGGACTTGCCAACATAATTGCCCTTCAGATGACTAAAAAGACAATTGAAGAGGAAGCAAAGGCATACATTTCCGAGGAAAAGGAAGTTAATACAGTTGAGGATGCCATTGCCGGTGCTAAGGATATACTTGCAGAAAATTATGCTGATGAGGCAGAGTACAGAAAGGTTATAAGAGACCTTACAAGAGAAAAAGGACGAATTATAACCTCTGCAAAGGATAAGGAAGCTAAGTCCGTATATGAGATGTACTATGAATTTGAGGATGATATAAAGAAATTAACCGGCTACCGTGTGCTTGCGATAAATCGAGGTGAGAAAGAAAAGTTCCTTACCGTTAAGATTGAAGCACCTGTTGATGAAATAATAAAGTATTTAAATAAAACAATTATTTACAGACCGGAACATGAAAGCTCAAAATATATCGAGGAAGCCATAGCAGACAGCTATGACAGACTTATAGCTCCGTCCATAGAAAGAGAGATAAGAAATGAGCTTACCGAGACAGCTGAAGAGGGAGCAATAAATGTATTTGGCAAAAACCTCCATCAGCTGCTTATGCAGCCTCCAGTAGCAGGACATACTGTACTTGGCTGGGATCCGGGCTACAATCACGGAAGCAAGCTTGCTGTTGTGGATGCAACGGGAAAAGTGCTTGATACGGTTATTATTTATCCGACCATGGGTAAGAAAAGAGAGCTTGAGGCAAGGGAGATATTAAAGAAACTTATAGCAAAGTATAAAGTAACTCTCATTTCCCTTGGAAACGGAACCGCAAGCCGTGAGTCAGAAGCACTTATAGTTGATTTACTTAAAGAAATCGGTAAGGATATTAAATACGTAATAGTAAATGAAGCGGGAGCTTCTATATATTCT
>JAFUEG010000177.1 GCA_017464045.1 Lachnospiraceae bacterium | reverse complement strand
TGCAAAGCGTGCCGCAGCAATAGTAAAGGCTGTAACAAACTATAATGATGCAAAGCTTATCGCAGAATTATCCGAGGATTTAGGTGAAGCTATGGTTGGTATAAACGAACAGGAAATTAAACTCATTATGGAAGAAAGAGGCAAATAAAATGAAAATCGGTATACTTGCTGTACAGGGTGCATTTATAGAGCACAAAAAGATGCTTGAAGATTTAGGTGCAGAGTGCGTGCTGCTTAGAAAAAAGTCAGATATAACGGAGGATATAGACGGTCTGGTTCTTCCCGGCGGTGAAAGCACGGTTCAGGGAAAGCTGTTACGAGAGCTTGATATGTATAAGGTTTTGAAGGATAAAATTGAAAACGGACTTCCCGTGCTTGCGACCTGTGCCGGCTTGATTCTTCTTTCCGAAGTACTATCAAACGATCCAAACACCTACTTTGCAACACTTCCGGTCATTACAAAGAGAAATGCCTACGGAAGACAGCTTGGAAGCTTTAAAAAAATCGCCAATCTGAATGAGATTGGCGGTTTTGAAATGGTCTTTATAAGAGCTCCTTATATAGAAGCCGTTAAATCTACTGATGTAAAAGTTCTCGCAGTCATAGATGATTATATCGTTGCCGTAAGATATAAAAATCAGCTTGCACTTACATTTCATCCTGAACTCGGCGAAGACAACAGAATTCACAGATATTTTCTTGATATGGTCAATAATTATTAGGTCATATACCGGTATAAATTCTTAGGTCAGATACCGGTATATCTAGTCACTAAAATCCGTATCAAGTGCAATCTGCAATGTATAGTCCGGATATATTTTATTTACCTCTTTAACTATATTCCGGTAAACCTCTTTTCTGTCCGGTGCATCAAAGCTTACTACTACATCAAAACGTATGGTTTTCTTTTCCTCATTAAGATAAAAGCCGTGCATCTGAAGTGCATACTCATTTTTAAAAACGATTTTGCTGACATCATCACGAACCTTGGCAGCATAATCGTTTTTTGTATTGACAGAATAAACACCGATAGCTGTAAGTATTACATTGTGCTTTTCAAATACAGCTATGGTAATCTGTCTTAACAAATCATCAAGGTCATAGGCCGTATATGTATCAGGAACCTCAACGTGAACCGAACCGTTAAATGCATTTGGTCCGTAGTTATTCAGGATAAGGTCATATGCCCCCTGTACATCCGGGAAAGAGGTAACTGTTTCCTTTATGGCAAGAGCAAGCTCTCTGTCTATTCTCTCACCCAAAAGCTGAGATATGGTCTCTCTTAACATATCTATACCGGATTTAATAATTATGATTGAGATAATGGCACCAAGCCATGCCTCAAGTGAAAGTCCGGATGCCTGAAATATAACCGCTGCCACAAGTGTCGATGCGGATATAACAGAATCCATGGTTGCGTCCTGACCGGAATTAACGAGTGCATCCGAATTGGTTTTTTCACCCATTGCCTTTACATATCTTCCAAGCACAATCTTTACTACAACCGCTACCGCAACTATCACAAGTGCCACAACCGTATATTCGGGTTTCTTAGGTGTGATAATTTTCTTTATTGATTCTATAAGTGAGGTTACACCTGCATAAAGAACCAATACCGCTATAACCATCGCACTAAGGTATTCAACCCTTCCATGTCCGAAGGGATGCTTCTTATCCGGCTCCTTTGCAGCAAGCTTTGTACCGATTATGGTTATAAGCGATGATGCAGCATCAGTTAAGTTATTTACAGCATCCATTATAATTGCTATCGAATGTGTAAGAAGACCAACTACCGCCTTAAAACCGGCTAAAAATACATTTGCCAGAATTCCTATCACACTTGTTCGTATAATAATCTTGTCTCTGGATATTATTTTTTTCGAAACCTCTTCCGAATTAAGCGCATTTTGCGCTTCCTGTATATTTCCCATGTGTTATCTCCTTATATTTACCGGATTATAGCAATAAATCAATTTACAGGCACTCATAAGCCCTTGAGTGCCTGTATAATCATCTTGTTTTAAAAATATAAGTCTAAGTTTACAGTCCTGAATCTTCAATAACTGCCTTAAGAGTATCTGCTGACGCTTTAAGTGCTGCCATTTCATTTTCATCAAGCTCGATTGGAAGAAGTGTATCAACACCCTTTTCACCGACTATAGCCGGCATTGAAAGGCATACATCCTCTAGTCCGAACTGACCTGTCATAAGCGTGGAAACAGGAAGTATTGAACGCTCATCTCTTATGATAGCCTCACATATTCTCTTGATTGCCATACCAATACCGTAATAGGTTGCGCCCTTTTTATCAATTATCTCATAAGCAGCATTCTTAACCTGCTCTGCAAGTCTTCTTGTCTCGTAGTCATGATCCGTAAAGCCTCTCATCTCACATACCTTGTGGATTGGTACACCGGATACATTTGCAGAAGACCATGCAGCAATCTCGGAATCTCCATGCTCACCGATTATGAATGCATGGATACTACGGCTGTCAAGGTCAAGATGCTCACCTAGAAGATACTTAAATCTTGCAGTATCAAGAACTGTACCTGAACCGATTACTCTCTCTTTAGGGAAGCCTGAAAGCTTAAGAGCAGCATAGGTAAGCACATCAACAGGATTGGCAACAATAAGAAGTGTACAATCCTTATTGTACTTAACTACTTCAGGGATAATCGACTTAAATATTCCTACATTTTTCTTTACGAGGTCAAGTCTTGTCTCGCCCGGCTTCTGAGCAGCACCGGCAGTTATTATAACGATTGATGCATCTGATATATCTGAATAATCTCCTGCTATTATCTCGACAGGCTTTGCAAATGGGATTCCGTGGCTTATATCAAGCGCCTCTCCCTCTGCCTTGTCCTTATTGGCATCAATAAGAACTATATCTGAAAAAAGGCCCGACTGCATAAGTGCATATACTGATGCAGAGCCTACAAATCCGCAGCCTATCATCGCACATTTTCTACTATCTAATTTCTTCTTTGACATGGTTTTATACCTCCTTTTAAATATATACACGTGGCTGTAATATATACACAAATTGGGTAAGTGTATTAACTTGCCATCGATTTGTTAAATCAGCTCACTCGGGATTTTGATATTTGCACGAAACCGAAAACTCGCTTTGCTCAAACAGTTCGGTTTCTGAGCAAATATCTGCAAACGCCTCGTTGCTGATTTTACACAAATCGGGCAAAATGTTAATTCACTTACCCAATTTGTGTATATATGACAGCCATTATAATTTAACTAATAATAATTAACTCAGTTATAATAACCTGATTGGTTTTATAATAACTTTATATTAATATGTTAGCAAGTATTTTTTAGTATTCTTTGGTAATTTTTTCGACACCGTATTCTTTCATAAACTGTTTTAAGTCGGCATCGGTTCGGATTAGTGTGACATCATTGAATTTACCTGTGGTTTTATCTTTGAAGCCTGCGACTTGTTCGCCTGTGCAGATGCTGCATCTAAGCACCGGTATCTGATTTTCTTTATCATAGGTTTTGGAATTCTTTTTATTTTTGAAAAGCATCTGGGTCACTTCCTTAATTCACTTTTAATTCTTTTACTGGTCTTTACTGGTTTTGTCAATACTCCTCACCATGTCTTACCTTAAAGCTTCTTTCATCATCTACAAGCGGAATTGTCTTGCTGTCAATCCTGTCAATCATTACAAAGGTTCCTTTTCCTATCATGGCGACCAGCTTGTCTATTTCCTCTTCCTGTCCCTGGGCCTCCATGATAACCGAACCATCCCAATTATTCATCACCCAACCCGTGAGCTTAAGTCCCTGGGCAGCATGATAGGCGCGGTATCTAAAGCCTACGCCCTGGACTCTTCCTATAAAGGTTAATCTTTTTCGTACCATTTTCTCTCCATATTATATATTCATAAGCTAATTTATAAATTAAACTATCATTATTATGTCTCGCAACATTTTAAAATCATATAGTAATTTCATATTAATTCTTCGACAAATCCGCCGTATCATAGTGCACCGAAAACTCATTTTTATCATAGGTTCTGAGGAACTCTGTCATGATACGATTTATAACACTTTCAACTTCAGCCAAGGTAAGGTTCATTAGAAGTATCGCATACTGCGTACTGCTGTACTTCGTTATGACATCCACATTACGAATAGAATTAACAACCGCCTTTTGCAAAAGCTTCATAACCCTGTCCTGTTCATCAAGCGATGCCTTGGCCCCCTTAATCTGTGATACGGTAAACAATGCGATCTGAACCTTCATCTCATTGCGCTCTGCAAGGGAACTGATAAATTCATACATCTTTCCAAACTCCGGATAGGCAGCTACCAAACCTCCCTTATAATGCTCACGTTTTTGTATGATTTCAACAAGCTGCTTTAAGTCGGCAGCCGGATCCGAAGGTTCCTCGTTTTGATATTCCAATGCCTGATGGCTGTAGTATGTACTGCCTCCGCGCTGCTTTGCAACATAGAGCGCTTTGTTTGCATTTTCATAAAGGAACATAACCTTATCTTTTTCGGTAATTACCTCTGATATACCGATTGAAACCGAAAATTTACTTACACGCTTGTCTGTTTCGGCAAGATTTTTTATACGGTCGATAAATATTTCCGCAAGTTTTTCTGCTTCCTTAGCATCTTTTAGCTCTGGGAAATATGTAACAAATTCATCAGCTCCGAAACGAGCTATAATCTGCTTTTCCGAAAGACCTCTTATCTGCTCTACCATCTTTTTTAGATAGATGTCACCTATGATAAATCCGTCCGTATCATTTATTCTGTGGAAATGATCTATATCAAATATAACGATACATCCTGTTCCGTTTTTTGATATAGCATTTTGTATCGCATGCTTTCCTTTATCACGTCCGTATGCACCGGTTAAATCATCCAGCTCGTCAGATGTATCGCTTCCTTTATCCTCCGCAATATCTATAACTCTTGACAAAATGGTTGATGTCTGCTGTACCAGTTCTGTTTCAGCATCCGGATTAATCTTAGGAAGTTTGTCCTCATTTATAAGCTTTATCATTACCTTTGTAATTTCTTCATCCCACTGCGTACCGCATCCCTTCTCAAGCTCGGACAATATTTTATCCTTAGGAAGATGCCTTCTGTATACACGATTGGAAGACATGGCATCATAAGCATCCGCTACTGCAATTATACGTGCTATGTATGGTATATCATCACCGGATACATCCTCGGGATAACCTTTT
>JAFUEG010000176.1 GCA_017464045.1 Lachnospiraceae bacterium | reverse complement strand
TGAACCTATAAATGAAGAAGAAAAGCTCATAGGAACACTTTCCGTGGGAGACGGCAGTGAAAACTTTATCACACTTCCGGTACACTACGACGGCTATGTATATAAGCCTCTACCGGCTACCCAAGACACAGATATAGAAGAAGCTGTCAATACCGATGTCTCGGATAAAAACAATTCATCACAGATAGTAATAAAGGTTCTTTTTATTGTTACAGCTTTACTTATAGTGATATTAATTATATTTATTATAATTAAAATAAATCATTCTAAAAGAAAGCGGGAAATGCGCAAACAGATAAGCCAAAAGCGACAGATAAATAACCGGAGATAATTAACCAATTAAAAAATAAGAAAGGTGCGAAGGAAAAATGGAGAACCATTCAAAAGCAGATTTAGAAATCATTCAAAATGCTAATCAGGCTATGCTTGACTATTTTAACGATGCATTTATTGATGACCTTGAAACCATTCAGGACTTAAAGACACAGGCATTTGAAATAGACATCAAGCTTGATGAGCTATACAAAACCAAGGATATCTATGCCTTAAAATCCGGTTCAAAGAAAAGTGTTTTTTCACCGATTCCGATGGAAGCAGAGGAATCCGGTAAAAGCAAGGTTATAGACGATCAGATAAATGATTTAAATGATGTAAAGGATCTCCTCAATGCCAAGATTATTAATCTTGAATCCTCTCTCAATATACTTAAGAAAAGGCTCAGTATACTCAATGAGGCACAGGATGCCATAAACTCATTAAATCTTAGATATAAGGAATCCGGCTCGGAGCTTTCAGATGACGATTTTGAGTTTGTATCCGACAACAAAAAGGAAAACAAGTCCGAACACGGCTATAATATACTTATGCTCAATGCCTTTGATGATACTTACATTTCAACTATAATAGAAAGAAATATAAGAGAAGGTATAGAAAGCACAAACCACAAACTGGAGGTACTCTCATATCTGCTTGGTACAGATATATCAAGAGCCAAGCTTACTTTAAAGGATATTCAGTATAATTCAAAGAAAATACTTGATTCGGTTTCGGATATTGAGGAAAAGCTTTCAACAAAGTTTGACTCTTCAAAACCTCTGCTGGGACAGCTTGAAGAATACATTATGAGCAAAAGAGAAGCAAATCCGGGATTTTTAATCGAGTCAAATCTGGAATATACAGATTATGACATTACGCTTCATCCTGTATTTTCCATAAATTTATTCAGATTATTAGAAATATTTTTTGATAATATTTTCAAGCATGCTGAAGCAAATAAAATTGAATTTGACCTGTCGCTCAGCCAAAATGTCATAGAGGTTTTAATCCATGACAACGGCGTCGGCATAGATGCTGATTATCTTACCAAATCTCCATGGTACAGCAGTCTGCACAAGGCTCATGAAACCATTTACCTTTTGGATGGTGATTTGAATATCAGCAAATCCGATGACAAAGGAACGATTGTTAAATTTAGATTTCCGATACAGTACTAGATATTACATATAAAGTTATTACCTTTTTTCTCTTAACAGATAAGAATGAGGCAAACTTATAATTAAATTTTTTAATAAAAGATTCCTATTAAATATAATACATTAACCGGAGGACATTATGAAAAAAAAAATAATTGATTTAATAGCGGAAAATGTTGATGCACTTTCAAAGGAAGAAATATCTGATTTAATCGAGATACCGCCTAAGCCGGAACTCGGAGATTTTGCTTTTCCGTGTTTCAGACTTGCAAAGTCTATGAGAAAGGCACCTCAGACGATAGCAGCTGATATAAAGGCAGGCATAGAAGGTTCAGACGGTGCTGCATTTATAGATGAAATACGTGTCGAGGGTGCTTATCTTAATTTCTTTATAAAGAAGGATATCTTTGTAAAGTCCATGGTTGAGGCTGCTTTTGATGATAATTACGGTTCATCGGATATGGGTGACGGTCAGACCATTTGTATAGATTACTCTTCTCCGAATGTTGCAAAGAATTTTCACGTCGGTCATCTTAGAACCACAATTATCGGTAATTCTCTTTATAAGATTTTTTCAAAGCTTGGCTACAAGGTTGTAAGAATCAATCACCTTGGCGACTGGGGAACCCAGTTTGGCAAGCTTATCGTTGCATATAAAGCATGGGGAGATGAAGAAACCGTCAAGAAGGACGGTGTCGGAGAGCTTATGAAGCTTTACGTTAAATTCCATGAGGAAGCAGAAAAAAATCCTGAGCTTAACGATGAAGCCCGCGCATGGTTTGCCAAGATGGAACAAGGCGATGAAGAAGCATTAAAAATCTGGCAGTGGTTTAAAGACATAAGCTTGATTGAATATAAGCGTACCTATGATTTGCTTGGTATGGATTTTGACTACTACCTAGGTGAGAGTTTCTATCGTGATAAAACCGATGATGTCGTAAAAAGAATAACGGATGCAGGTTTACTTAAGGACAGCGAGGGTGCAAAGATTGTTGACCTTGAAGAGTATAATATGGCGCCTTGCCTCATTCTTAAAAATGACGGCAGCTCGATATATGCAACAAGAGATTTGGCTGCAATTTTCTATCGTAAGGAAACATACAATTTTGTTAAGTGTTTATATGTAACCGGTCAGGAGCAGAAGCTTCATTTTGCACAGGTATTTAAGGTTGTTGAGCTTCTCGGAAATGAATGGGCCAAGGATCAGCTTATTCACATCCCTTATGGTCTTGTAAGTCTTGAGGGTGCAAAGCTTTCGACAAGAAGCGGAAATATAATTTATGCTGAGGATATCCTGCTTGAATCAATTTCCAAGATTAAAGAAATTATCGAAGAAAAAAATCCTGAACTTCCGGATAAGGATGAAACTGCAAAGAAAATCGGTGTAGGAGCAGTATTATTTAACGACTTATACAATCAGCGTATCAAGGATGTTTCCTTTAAGTGGGAGAAGCTTCTTAATTTTGACGGTGAAACAGGACCTTATGTTCAATACACCTATGCACGTTGCGCAAGTATACTTAGAAAGCTTCCTGATTATACTCCATCAGCAGACGTTGATTTTTCTATCCTAACAGATGCAGATTCGATGGAACTCTTAAAGGAGATAAGCCGCTTCCCTAAGGTTATTAAGGATGCAGCAGATAAGTTCGAGCCATCTGTAGTTGCAAGATTTGCAGTTGATATGGCTCAGGCATTTAACAAATTTTACAATGCAAACCGCATCAATGTAGATGAAGCCAACATACGAAACGCAAGAGCAGCTCTTGTCTACATTACCAAGAAAACCATCAAGGATGCCATGCTCCTTTTAGGCATCGAATGTCCGGAGCAGATGTAAATTCCGGTTTATCAGAGCAAGGGTCGGCAGGATATAAAGGGTGTAACTGCCGGAGTAGGTTTCTTCAGAGTGCTTATCATATATAAGGTCTTCGAAGGACACGCTCTCGCGTAGGCTTTCGACGCAGGCACACTAACCTCAATATAATTTCAAAAATAGGGATTTGACGCTTTTTTGCATGAATGCAAAAGCTTCAAATCCCTTTTTTTCATTACATTTCACTAAGTGTACGCGTCGTTAAACGGTCCTTCTAAAGACCTATATATGATATCGCACCCATTTATTTTTTCTTCCGGCAGTTACACCCATATCCTGCCGACACGCTTCGCGTGATGAAAATCGTGACTTTG
>JAFUEG010000175.1 GCA_017464045.1 Lachnospiraceae bacterium | reverse complement strand
CTATTAAAATAAAATTAGCTAATATCTTTAAAAGCTTTGTAAATTTTTCTTTACGCCTTGCCTTCATCTCTTCTCTTAAGGCAGGGTCATATGGATTAGGCTGTGCATATGGATTAGCCATCATATACGGCTTTACCTGCATATATGGATTAGGCTGTGCACTCATATACATTTCAGCTTGTGAAGTATCCTTTCTCCTTTGTTCAGCACCACACGCCTTACAAAATTTACTACCATCAGGTATTTCGCTACCACATTGTGTACAAAACATATTTGGATTTTGAAATGTATTCAATGGCGGATAGTTCATAGTCTGACCCGGCATAGTTCCCATCGGCGGATAACCATAATAACCTGCATAACCGATATATGAACTCTCTTTTTCCATGAAATAGATATATAAACCTGTCAAAGAAAGAATTCCCACCCAGATTAAATTTTCACCAAATCCATTAATAACAAATGAATCGGTACCATCTGATTTTGAACTGAAAAAAATCACTCTGCAAAGCACACCACTAAGATAAATAAGCACTGGAATAAAAATCTTTATATCAAATCTTTGCCCCTCGTCTGATTTTTTGCAATATAGTCCCATAACAACAATCGAACCATACATAAGAGCATACGTAAGAAATCCACCCACAGTAAAATTCGATCCAAGCCTTGATAAAGATCCTAACAACGATTTAAGATAAACAACTACTGCAACAACAATCGCTGTTGCAAAAACAGCATACACAATAGTAAAGATTCCATAAGTATCAAGCTGACGAATAACCAATATATACGCACAAGCAAATGAAATTACAGCAAGACATACCATGATAAAAATCTCAAACTGCAATATTTTAGCCGCTTTATCTTCGCTGCCATAGCCATAACGCCTTACAGATTCCTTGTATTCTTTGATAACTTTTGTATTATCAACTATCTTGATAATATGTCTTATAGCTACTACAATCCACAGTATTGCTGCCGCAAATCTTGTTATGTCACTTTTTTTATACATATGACCGCATCTCCTTTGTACATGATTATTATTCTGCCTTATGATTATAATACATAGACCAGTAATTTACGCCGTCTATATTTTTTAGTTGCATCTTGGCTTCGTATGTTTCTATTTCTTCTTCAAAACCGTACTCCGGATCCGGAACTTTATTATATGTTATATAATAAAATGTACCATCCGTTTTAACTGTTTTTATTTCAAACAAGTCTCCCATCCAGCCTATTCCGCCAATCATAAAATACAAACGACCATTTTCTATATAACACTCATTTTCATCAAGAAGTTTATTTAAGAGAATATCATAATCTCCTTCTTTTACATTAAAAATATTGACAGCAACCCACTTAAGTCCCTCAAGTGATACGTGATTATATCCCATATTGTGCCACGGTGAATTTTCATCCGAAATGTATCCGCGCGGATCATCAACTTCACCCCATACAGTTTCAAGATTATATAAAGGATATAAGCCTTGTCTGTCAACGCAGATAAAAGGAGAAATAAGATGATACAATATATCAAAATCTCCGCTTAATACTTCATCACTGTCATAATAACGTTCATAATTACCATCTCTATATATATCCAAACAATCAAAAAAATGTACTAACGCATCATACTCGGGTATATCCGATACGGATATCTCCCATGGTTCTTTCGGTACATCATCTGCATCAAAGATATCAGCGCCATCATCTATCTCCTGATTAGGTTCTTCAGCAGCACCTCTTGCTTGAGGAATCTGATCATAATCCTCCGTTGTCATCCTGCTCTCCACTTTGAAAAGCACAGAATCAGTCAATCCCCACTTGGTCATATAGCTGTTTAACCTTTCTTTTGAGCCATATATAGTTATGGTCGTAAACATATAACCATCTCTTGAATAGCAATAATCTACCTTTACAAGGAAATCAATTGTGCTGCCTATATATTCACCGTTTTTATTCATACCGGTAAGCTTGCTGATTTCTTTTGCAAATAGAAGTCTTGACTTTAACAAATCATCTATATTATTTACTTTTAAAGGCGAATTATCAAATGCATCCTTTATAGCCTGCCTGTTGTCCTCTTTACTTCCCTTGAAAAAGCCTGAATAAAAAATATCCGGAAATGCTATTCCAGCAGAATAATCAAGCCCTTCAAAACCATCTTTTAGGAAATTATCATAATCCGACTCAATTCCATCAAGAGTTATCTCTCCGTTTTTATCATACAACTTACTGTAACAGTTATAACCATCACAATAATAACCTGCTTTTTCAAGCTCGTCAGATGTAGATTTAGCACTTGTACCATCAGCAAATTTAAAATTAGCATTTTTATAAAAACATATACTGATAGCGCCATTATGTATAACCGAATCATTACCCAGATTAATCATCGGTTTTCTAACCACTACATCCGGCTGTTCATTTCCTTCTCCCTGTGAAGAAGATACAAGCTCTCCATCCTTATAGTAATCATATGTAGGGTTTATATCATTTGACATAAATATAATCCCATCCTTAAGCTTACTTAAGTTTGATAATCCATCCTCATAGGTTATATCACAGCGTGTTCCATTTACAGTAACATATGAACCGCTGCTCTTTTTTCCTTTAATAAAATGTATAGTTAAAAATGTACCGATACCTATAACAGCAAGCACACATACAGCAATCCAAACCTTTGCCCATGTTGGAAGCTTCTTTTTAGAAGTTTTTTTTGACTTACCACTATCAGCACTTGAAGGCTGTGACTCCGGTATATAATTTTGCTGATACTGCTGCTCATAGTCAGGTTGTGCACTTGCTTGATACTGCTGCACGTAATCCGACTGTGCATTCCGTTCGCTCATCTGCGGTACAATAAGCTTCACTCCGCACACATTACAAAATTTACTTCCATCAGGAAGATTTGCCCCACACTCATTACAAAACATTATTATTTCCTCCGTCAAAATTTAAACGATGACAGGTTAAGTGTTCCTAAACCTTTTCATTTTTTCACTTAATGATTTTGTATAGATTCACCGGAATAATCAGCCGAGGTATACTGCTGCTCCAGATGAAATTTATCATCATATGTATTTAAAAATATAGCATACTCTCCCGTACGGCTTTTAATCTTATAATCCCAGTCATATTCGGTATTCTGCATTGTATCTTCAACATACCAGTACATATCATAATCGCCAAACTTATTTATAGTATCAGTTAGCAACTCCGAGGGAATTACATTTTCACTAATCTCATATCCGTATCTAATACCTACTAAAATGTTATTCTCAAAATAAAGCACATAATTATTGCCATCTGAATACACATAATTCAGATAATCCAAAGGAACATCCGACCATTCCCAATACTCT
>JAFUEG010000174.1 GCA_017464045.1 Lachnospiraceae bacterium | reverse complement strand
CATATTATATTATGACCAGAACAACTACAAAAAAGAGCAGGAGCTTCTTTCGTATAAAAAAAATCTACCCATATATGAAACGCTTATAAACGACATACGAAGCAGTCAGCATGAGTTTTCAAACAGAATACAATCAATCATTAATCTTTCAGTAATATGTGACGATTGCGAAACACTTAAGGAGAATCTCCTAAAATACAGTACAGATTTTTCCAAACCATTACAAGCTTATCCTTTGCTTACTATTAATATGCCGTTACTTGCCGCATCTATATACAGCCTTGCAGCCAAAGCTTATGAACTGGGTATAAATGTGCAATTTGATATTCTCTCAAATAATTTAAAAAGCAATGCTCCTGAAAATGTTATCTCTGATTTAGCAGCCATACTGCTTCAAAATGCTATTGAAGCAAGTTCATCAGGAAATGAAATATATATTCTTCTTTCTTCTGATGAAAAAACAAAAATAGAAATAAGAAATCAAGTTGACAGAAAGGTATCTCCCGAAGAATTATCAAGCTTTTTTAAACAGGGATATTCCACTAAAAACAAATCAGATTCAAAAAAACACGGATTAGGTCTTTATTATTTGAAAAAACAAATACACAAATATAACGGCAATGTAACTGTCAACTGTTCCAATTTCAATGATAAAAACTGGGTGTGCATACAGGTTGAAATATAAAAAAGATTCCCAC
Organism: Lachnospiraceae bacterium; assembly: GCA_017464045.1. The sequence continues at coordinate 2,952 of JAFUEG010000174.1, read as the reverse complement.
AAAGAATATTTTGTTTTAATCTAAGTACAGCATACCATATTCCATATATTAAAAACACTGGATATTTCTATTTTATATTTTCATTATCCATTTGTATATATTTAATTACAAGACCTTTAATTCTTTTTTTTCTATAACAACACATATAACAAAAGTACTGAAATTGCACTAATGGAGGTTTTAGATGGCTAAGAAGGCATTACCCAAAGATAAAAATATATATGAAACAGACTGTCCTAGTCTATATGCAATGGATATAATCGGACAGAAATGGAAGCTCCCGATACTATGGTATATTGCTGATGCTGAGAACCAGACACTCAGATATAGGGAACTCGAAAGAAAGGTTGTTGGAATCACTGCTACAATGCTTACCAAGTGTTTAAGAGAGCTGGAAAATGATAAACTTATTACCAGAAAACAGTACAGCACTATTCCTCCAACCGTGGAGTATTCACTTGCAGAAAGAGGAAAGACACTTATTCCTGCATTGGAATCAGTTTATAAATGGGCAGAGCACGACATGAATGACAATTAAAACAGAACAACTATATCCTTTTCAAAATAAAAAACACACCATAAACGCTTACAAATCAACGCTTCTATGGTGTGTTCTATTATTATTGAGGAAATCAATTCTATCCATGAGCAGGATATCAAGAATAATCAGAAAGAAATAAATGAGCTTAGACGGATTCAGAAAGAACTGGATATTTATCATAACAGGAATAATGATACATTATCATAACCAATTTCTTTTACTGCATAAACACTATAAAAATGCAAATTATACTCAATCCGGCATCAATGACATATAGTAGATAATAAGACAATTAAATAAGGGATACCACAGCTACACCATAATGTGCAGCTATGATATCCCTTAAATTATGTATTATCCTTCAATAGCTATATACTGTTTTTCTGGAAGTTTCTCTGCTTCATTCTTAGGAATTGATAATTTCAATACTCCATCTTCGAACTTAGCTTTGACATCTTCCTGCTTTACTGCATCTCCTACATAGAAGCTTCTCTGCATAGCACCTGCATAACGTTCCTGACGAATAAGTTTGCCCTTTTTATCCTTTTCTTCCTTATCAAGTCCCTTAGCAGCGCTTACTGACAAGTAACCATTTTCAAGTGATAACTTAATCTCGTCCTTCTTAAATCCAGGAAGATCAATATCAAGCTCATACTTGTCATCATGCTCATGCACATCAGTCTTCATAACCTGTGCAGCTCTCTTTCCATAGAGTTTTCGGTCGATATCTCCGAAATCCATCCTTGGAAAATCCATCCAGTCATCCAACAAATTTTCTCCAAAAATACTAGGTAGTAACATAAGTCATTCCTCCTTCTCAAGAAAAATATAATTAAATAAGTTTCATGAGCAAGGGAAGGAGCGTTTGGATTCTTACCCGGAATCTTCTCTATTCCTTTGTTCTGACTATGTTATAACACTAATTGTTAGCACTGTCAAGAGGTGAGTGCTAATTTTTTTTTTTTTTAGCTACTATTTATATACTTTATCCCTGCTATAAACATTAACATCCATCCCAGACTTTCAAATCCAGAACCTACCCCTTTAAACGGAAGCGGAATTAGTTCGAATAATTGCCCTATCAATGCCATAACGAGAGGTGCCGCACAAATCCATATCTTAGGAAGTTTTATTATTCCTCTAAGTATCATCCCCTACCCAGGCTATAGTCGCAAAGAGATTCCAATTGAGTAATCTCCTATTATACAGAGAAGCATAGCAGATATCACAAGCTTCATTTTTTTAACACTTTGCTTATCATATAAAAACATATACTTATCCTACCGTCTCATAAATTCATTTATTCGTTTTGCATCCGTATCCGGAAGTTCTCTCTCTTAGACTACTCTTCAAATGCCGTCTTACAGGAATCAATATAGTATGATTCCAAATCTTCGATAATCTTTTTATAATGCTTAAGCGACGCATCACTGCAATCTTTACCAATAGTCAAAATCTGTGGCAAGGTCTCTCTTTCAGCAATCTTATAAAGAAATCTCGCTGCTTTCTCAGGATCTCCCATCTGCTTGTGACTATTGTCTTTTAACCAGTCAACTATGTTATGAGCAGGTGTTCCATCATATTCCGACATGGGATTCTTAAGGAAATGCATCGAGCTTGCATCCCTAAAATCAGTCCGGAATGCACCGGGTGCAACAGCACATACTTCAATTCCAAACTGATTAAGCTCATTATTCAAAGACTCTGAAAGACCTACAACTGCAAACTTCGCAGCACAGTACGCCGACCCGCCGTTAAATCCCATGATTCCGGCCTGTGAAGAAATATTAAAGATCCTTCCATCCCCCTGCTTTCTCATTACCGGAATGACCGCACGACATACATTCACCACTCCATAGTAATCCGTTTCAAATAGGGTCCTCAGCTCTTCATCGGAAATCTCTTCAAATGCTCCGTTCATTCCAAATCCGGCATTATTGATCAGATAATCTATCTGTCCGAAACGCTCTAATCCCTTATCAACAGCTGTTTTAACTTCATCCTGTCTTGTAACATCCATTATTACTGGAAGGACATTTTCACTCTGAAACAATATATCATTCTGAGGTATCTTTCTTACTGCTGCTATGACACTATCGCCTTTGTTTACAGCCTCTTGAACAAACGCTCTTCCCAAGCCTCTCCCGGCTCCTGTTATCATCCATACTTTCATTTCTATCATCCTCCATTATTCTACCTATTTTAACTGATTCGGTATCACAAGTACCAACAGTGTTATGTCTCTTTTTTTAGCAATAGCAAGAGCTATTCTGTCAAACACCGAAAGACGTCTGTATTTTGAAGACAAGTCATCAGCATAAAACAATTCATCAGCCGTAATTTCAACCCCTTTCAGTCCGAGCTCCAATAATTTTGACTTTAGCTCTGTGGGATATACCAATTCTCGTTCT
>JAFUEG010000173.1 GCA_017464045.1 Lachnospiraceae bacterium | reverse complement strand
TGATGCGGATTTTTCCTATCCTGATTCTGTAGATATGGATGTATATGATACTATTGAATTAAAAACTGATTAGCATTTATGCATATTTCATAGATATCTCAAGATAATAATACTAAATCTGATATTACAAAATATTATAATCAGGAGGAATATCTATGTGGGGATTTATTATAGCGCTAATATCAGGGGCACTTATGAGCGTTCAGGGAGTTTTTAACACAGGAGTCACAAAACAGACATCTACATGGTTGGCGTCTGCATGGGTTGCTTTGTCGGGTTTTGCGGTTGCTTTTGTGCTGTGGCTTATATTTGAGAGAAACCAAGCAGGAGTTATGTCGCTTGCTAAGGTCGACGATAAGTATATGTTATTAGGTGGAGCTATAGGAGCGTTTATTACATGGACTGTTATCAAAAGTATGGCGGCACTTGGCCCTGCAAAAGCAGTTTTATTGATAGTTATATCACAGCTTTTAGTGGCTTATGTTATAGAACTTATAGGATTATTTGGAGTTGAAAAAAGTGCATTTGAATGGACAAAATTAATCGGAATAATTATAGCATGTGTTGGCTTTGTAGTCTTTCAGTGGGAAAAATAATTGTAAAATATTTGTAAAAGTATTGTATTATTTTAAAAAGTTATGTAAAATAATTTAGGTGTTTTATAATTGCAGTATGGAAGAGTATACCTTTTTATTGTTTTAGATAAAGAGGTGTTATTCCATGAAAAAATTTTTTTTATATTTGATAACTTTTTTGATAAGCTTTAGTACGTTAGCCTGCAAAAAAAATAGTGAATATATCATTGCGGATTATGATGTTTATGAAGATACTGAGGAAGAAGATGTTCCGCTGACTGAATCGCATAATAAAATTAACGTATATGTATGTGGTGCAGTAATCACACCCGGAGTATACAAAGTTGATATTGAAGCTATAAAAGAAGATGCGATAAACGCAGCCGGAGGTTTTGCAGAAGGGGCTTCGCAAGAATATGTTAATCTTGCAGAGCGTATTACAGATGGTGAACAGATATATGTTCCGTATGAAAGTGAACTTGAAGATTTACCTGTCTATAATATGCAAGATAGCAGTTCCGTCTCATATTCTAACGGAGTATATTCAAGCGATGGAAGGCTTAATATTAATAAGGCGTCAAAAGAAGATCTTATGACACTTAACGGTATTGGAGAGACAAGGGCAGAAGCTATAATTGCTTATAGAGATTCTCACGGACTTTTTAATAGTGTTGATGAGATTATGAATGTGAGCGGTATCAAAGAAGGCGTCTATAATAATATTAAAGACTATATTACTCTGAATTGAGGTTAAGAAAACTATGAAAAATGTATTGGTAGTAGACGATGAAAAGTCAATAGTAAAAGGGATTAAGTTTAGTCTTGAACAGGATGATATGACTGTTGATGTGGCTTTTGATGGGGAAGAAGCGATTAACAAGGCAAAAGAGAATAAATACGATATCATACTGCTTGATATAATGCTTCCTAAGTATACGGGACTTGAAGTGTGTCAGATGGTAAGAGAGTTTTCTGATGTGCCTATCATTATGCTGACTGCAAAGGGTGATGATATGGATAAAATACTTGGTTTGGAATATGGTGCAGATGATTATATCACGAAGCCGTTTAATATATTGGAAGTAAAAGCAAGGATTAAAGCTATATTAAGAAGAAATAATAAGAGTTCTGCTGCTGATGACAATAAAAAAATAGTTGAAGCAAAGGATTTAAAGATTGATGTAGATGGTAGACGAGTATATATTGACAACGATGAAGTGAATCTTACTGCTAAAGAGTTTGATTTGATATATTTGCTGGTTACAAATCCCAATAAAGTCTATTCCAGAGATCAGCTCCTAAATCTTATATGGGGGGCTTCCTATCCTGGAGATGCAAGAACGGTTTAAGTTCATGTAAGGAGACTTAGGGAGAAGATAGAGAAAACTCCTGCAGACCCACAGTACATACATACAAAATGGGGAGTTGGATACTATTTTTCATAGAAGCTTATAAAGTGTGTTTTTAATATCATCATTAGCAAAAGAAATTTCAATGCTGTTTTTATAAAGCTGCATTAAAGTTTCTTTTGCTATATTAAATTTATCACTTATAAATATATATTCGTTTGTCATTGTTGTATTGCTTACTGTTCTGTTGTCAGTGTTAACAGTTGTTAAAAGACCATATTCAAGAAACGTATTTAAAGGATATAATTCACCTTCTTTAACTGCTTTAGTCTGATAATTTGAGGTAGGACATAACTCAAAGCCAATCCGATTTTTTTGACATTTTTCAACCAGTGCGGCGTCTTTTGTAAGTGCGATACCATGTCCTATCCTTTGGGCGCCTGCTTCTATGGCAATCTTTATATTATCGGAACTTCCACATTCGCCGGAATGAATAGTATAAGGAATATCATATTTATTCATAGCCTCAAAAAGATATGTGAATAAATTGTTTGGATATCCGGCTTCATCGCCTGCAAGATCCATAGCACACAGACCGTTATTAAGATAATCCAGACCGGCTTTTAACATACTGAGATTTTGCTCCTCGCTGTGATTTCTCATAGCACATGCGATAATATTTGAATGTACACCATAAGTTTCATAACCGATTTTACAGCCTTTAATGGCTGATTCATATATGTCATTATAACTTAAATTATCGTTAAGACTTAATGTAGGGGCAAATCTAATCT
>JAFUEG010000172.1 GCA_017464045.1 Lachnospiraceae bacterium | reverse complement strand
TCCATAGCCTCTTTTAACTTACTTACTTCTTCATCCATTGCACCGATTATTCCAAGCATCTTTCATCCTCACTTTTTTTAAATTTTTCAACCTTATTCATTTTGTAATATTTAAGCTATATTTAGTATTTTTAGTAGCATTTATTTAGTATTTTTTAAATCGCGTTTTTTAGTATTATTTAAATAATACATCATGTGCTTTTTCAATCCTGCCAACGATTATATCATAAATTGTATTAAAAGTTCCACCATTATCATCTCGTGACTCTTCATAATTAATATCTGACATTTCCATAGAAAAATCCTTGACAAAAAACTCGTTAAGAACATACATGGCTATATCATTAAGCATCTCGCCCCTGCCGCTGTCCCGCAGTCTAATCATCTTATCCCCGACACTTCTTATAAAATCATGCCATTTTAAAACATATTCCTGATTTTTTGCAAGCTCATCCGTATCAATCCACTTCTTAACCTTGATTTTAGCAAGACTTTTTTCTTTAATGCATTGTCCCTTTTGAACAAAATACTTAAAGCCTTTTTCATCATAAACCCTGCCAAGCGGGAAAATCCTGCATATTCCGGGGCGTGCCTTATGTATGCTGCATCTTCCGTTTTCATCCAAAAACGAACAGGCATCCTTCTCATTCATTTTTAGATTCGGAAGTATCAGACCATCTACCATATTAAGCTCGATATATCCCTTTTGCAAAAGCTCCTCAAAACCAAGCTTTAATTCATTTTTTAATTTCCAGACATCAAACGGATCTATTATCACCGACGAACCCATACCCGTACAGCACTTATGGCAATCCTTACAGTCGCCGGTATCACACTTAACCATGTCATTTAATTCATAGGTTCTTCCATCGGAAATTTCCTCCATGGTAACTTCTCTAAACATAGCATCCTCCGAAATATATTAAAAATATATATAATATATTTACATCAACTTATTCTTAAATTTATATCTTCTATGTGTTTTCCATCTTAAAAGCTTATAGTTATGTAAACCGCTAATTAACAACAAGCTGTTTATCTATAAGCCTTCCCTCATCATCATAGACAAGCTTTAGCGAAAAAAATCCGGCATCCTCAAGTAAAAGCTTTAGAAATATCCTGTCACCCTCCCAAATATTTAAGTCCATAACCTTGTCCTCATCGATCCAGGAAAGCTCGCCTTCATCACAGACAGAAATCTCGCCCTCATATTGGTCGGCAGTATAAAGATGCATATATTCCACCACATCCTTATAACAAAATGTAACGATTCCTCTTGCCTTATACCTTGTAAGCGTCAAGCCCGTTTCTTCCTTAACCTCCCGTAGAAGACATTCATCCGGACTTTCACCGTGTTCAAAATGTCCGCCCACACCTATCCATTTATTTTGATTGATATCCTGTTTTTTCTTGTTACGAAGCATCATAAGCACCTTACCATCCTTAATTATATAGCAAAGGGTTGTATGCTCGCTTTTTGCACTTAGGTTTTTGACACTTGTCTTATTTGCATTTATAGTTTTCAACAATTCATTTTTCAGATATTCGTATCTTAATCTTTTTTCTTCCTTGGCAAAATGAACTTCTCGCGTCTGTATGGGATTATCCTCATAGTTAAGAACCTCATTGCCAAACTGCTCACTTGTCAGATCAAACTTCTTATCACCGACTACATTATAACAATGATAATTCCCACCCGGACGAAGTATGCCATAGACCTCACCACCAAATATATCCTGTACCAGAAATGCCGTAATCGAGCACTGACCAAGAGTTTTATTGTCAGAGGACCACTCATTTCTCAAACGTGGCGCACATGTATATTCACACCAAATATCTGATAATGCGTCATATAAATCACGCGGTGTGTTTATCCCATTGTATGTATCATCTAAAGCAGGCACATCTGCCTGTTCCCATCCGTAGAAATTATATTCTTTCATTTAAATCTAATCCCTTCAACACAAAGAAAAGCATTAAGGCAATACTTATTTATTAAGAAGATATGTTCATTGCCCATGCGTTCATTATAACAAAGCAACTTTTCTAAATCAATCAGTTGTTTTGATTGTTCAAATACAATTTGTTTTTAATCAAAAAACGATTTGTTTTGATTGTTCAAATATGATTTTTGATATATAATAATTTAATATATGAAATATCATTTGATCTTAAAAAATAAAGAGGTATAAACAAAATGAAAAAACAAAAAATAAAATTCTTATCTATACTCGCTGTAATTCTTATATTGATAATATTTTTTGCTATATATTTTACAACTCAAAATAAATACAACAATCACTACCTGCGCGAGCTTGACTCATACAAAACTGTAAATATAACTTCCGAGGACGGTTCTTATTACTATGGAACACTCAATAAATATTACGATTATGAGCAGGACATACTATACGGCATGTATATGTTTGGCGAGACAAACGAAGAAATATATGAGCTTCTTGGCGATATAAAAATTAAATCAAAAGCAAAAAAGAACTCTGACGAAGAAAAAAGCTTTGACATAACATATATACCAACCTACCCTGCCGACAGAATAACCTTTCAGTTTCACGGTGACAACATAGTAATTGACGGCGAAGAATACAAAACAGAAGGACTTGATGCACTAAAAGAATACATTACATTACACACACTTACAATAGACGATATCATCACCTATGCCGGTGAAGATAAAGACGCAATAACCGATGCTATATCTAAGGCATGGAAAGACGATACTGCCACAAGCACTGACGCTGTAAGAAAAAGTCTGCCTAAAGAAGTATCCGAAAGCATAACGGCAAAATTATATTTTTCATATTATTTGTTCTCAACAACAGGATTCGGCATAGTGCACGATTACTATCCTATAGACGAAAGCTTTTATCTTGAAGAAAGCATAGGAAGTCCCATGCTCTATTCCACCAAAAACAATGTCGAACCGCTTTTAATCGAAAACAACCCTGACGAGGTAAGACAATTTATTGAGGATAACAAATAAAATCGACCAAAACAGAATCTTTTTTATCTAATAATCAGATACTTTAATATTTAGATAAAAGGAGGGCTATTTATGACATTCAACTCACTCAAAGATATATATGTGACAATAAAAAACAAAGGTCACAATATATATTTTGATGAAATAAATAACGAAATAATACTTTCCAGCCAATTCTACAAAATAACAGTCTTAAATAATGAACCAAAAATAGATATATTTATAATATACGGTCGTTCTAAATACAATTATAAAATATCAAGACCGTTTAAATATAAAGAAGTATATAATTTTTTAATGAGATTCATTAAAGGAAAAAATATAATAAGCAAATATGGAGACTACCATATAAGAATTAACAGATGGAGAAATCGTGAAATATCATTGGGTAAAATCATTTTTGACATGCTAATTTCAACTTTAGGCGTATGTCTTTTATTTATAGGATTTATATTTTGTTGCATAGAAACAAAAACCTTTAGCGAATCTTGGAGTCCTAATGTCAATTATGCAATGATGCTATTAATTGAAATGGTGGCTGTATTCTTTGGAACAATTTTTATGTATAGAGGAAGCTATTATATACTGCAAAGTGATACAATATTATATTTTAGAGGTATTATATGCTTTATATTATTCTTCGCACTGATAATTTTTTTACTTTTTATAGATAACCGTCCTGAACCATTAATAGAAACAATATCAGCTGTAGCAATCATTTCAGTTTTTTCTGTTCCACTGATGTTCCATATGCTATTATTATGCTTTGATACAATAATCGAAAAAAAAACGGAGGCGTAAATATGCAAAATGACATTGTATTATGGTAACTGTAATCAGTATTATCGTTACAGTTATTGGTATAATGGTAACACTTATATCAATAAGCCACAGTAAAAACAGCGGAAATAAAAGAAGCAACCTCCCAGCCAAGTAGGTTGCTTCTTTATGTTGCAATAAACTAAGGCGAACCGCTTTCGAGGTAACACCTTATTTATATTATATTATCATCAATATTTTTGTCAATTATTGATTAAAATAAAAATGTTGAGTTTAAATAAATCTAAATAATCTGATTTTAATAATATGATAAAATATAGTACAAAAATCAGCTATGTTCATCCGCACGAAGTGCGGAATATGTAGCCGTTGTACAGGGTGTGTTAAATCAAAACTGTTTGAAAACGTCGGTACTTTAAAAGTCGAAAATATAATAGCGGGCAGGTATGAATATACATATTCTAATACCTGCCCGCTATTTATATTTGAGAATTTTATTAGTACCGCTACGTCTTTCAACCGAGTGAGAACGCGT